>JALHJD010000172.1:6704-15456 GCA_022837185.1 Desulfobacteraceae bacterium | reverse complement strand
TGTCGCTAATAATTAACTAAAAAGATCTAATATATCGATCATTATGCTTCCGCCTCTATGGTCAACAGTCAGCAGCCGACGGTTGAACCTGATCCAGGCAGACCTATAGATCGTGAGTCCGAATAGCGCTTCCGCCGAGGTGCGGTCAGATGGCTGCGCTTGAAAATTCGAGTTCGCCCGAGGTAGCAGAGAGCTGGCCGGACCTCCCGCTGGAGGCGTGGCGCGACACTTGTGAAACCCTGCACATGTGGACCCAGATCGTTGGCAAGATCCGGCTGGCTTTGGCGCCGTTCGTCAATCATTGGTGGCAGGTGCCGCTCTACCTGAGCGCGCGCGGTCTGACCACCTCGCCCATACCTTATGGCAGGCGGGCCTTTCAGATCGACTTCGATTTCATCGACCACCAACTGGTGATGGCCACCGACACTGGCAGCAGTCGGCAAGTGGCGCTTGCGCCGCGCTCGGTAGCGGATTTTTACCGCGAAGTGATGGCCAGCCTGAAGGTGCTCGGTATCGAGGTAAGCATCTGGACTCAGCCGGTCGAAATTGCCGCTCCGGTGCCGTTTGAGAAAGATACACAGCACGGCAGCTACGATCCGGAATACGCTCACCGATTCTGGCGGGTTTTAGCGCAGGCAGCTCGGGTACTTGCCGATTTCCGCTCCGGGGTGGATGTCGATGGCGGTGCGGCTGTAGGCGTACTCGCTCATGATGCGCGGAATGATCGGCACCTCCAGTTCCACCAGGCGATGGGCCAGCCGGTACACCATGATGGCGAAGAACCCCGGATAGCTGAAAATGACCTCGTCCACGTTTTCAGCGGCGGGATCGCCCTGCAGGGTGGCATGGATGTCCAGTTCGAGCAGATCCTTTATCCCGGGCAGGGCTTGAACGAAAACGGAGGCTATGTCGTAGGACCGCTCGCCGCATCGGGTGCAGGACCTGTTGTTTCTGAAGCAGTCATGGCGGATCGCCGAACCGATCTGTCTGGACAGGTTTTCGTAAAACGAGCTGAGGGACTGACCCAGGAAATATTCAAGGCTTTCGGTGCTGACGATCATGCCGCTGAAGTAACCGGGGAAAAGTATCTGCTGGGCCTGGTGCACGAGCCGTTCGATTTCCAGTTTGGACGGGATCGGTACCGGTTCCTTGTGGCTGGACCATTTTCCGGAGGAGAAGCCTGCGGTGAGCTGCCTGACCACCGGCGGCACGGTGGCGAAGAGATCTTCCGTGGGCCGGGGATCGGCGTCGCATTCTTCCGCCCTGAATTCGTTCTGGCCTGCAATGTTTATTTTCTTCATTTTTTTTGCCAACTGTTGAGGTCCTTTCAGGTCGTTCGCTCGAGCATCATAATGCCGTAGGTGGCCCGAAGATTGGTCAGGCGGCGGACAATATGCCCCTGGCTGTCGTGGTGATGGGTGTTGATCGCCACCTCACGGACCAGCCGGATGCCGGTCCTTTTGAGGAACCGTTTGAAATCCTTGATGGTTATGACCCGGATATTGGGGGTGTCGTACCATTCATAGGGAAGCTGGTCGGTGATCGGCGCATGGCCGGTAAAGAGGATCTGCATGCGGATCAGCCAGTGCCCGAAATTGGGGAAACTGACGATGACCCTCCGGCCGATCCGGAGCAGTTCGGGGATCAGTTCCTGGGGCGCCAAGATCTGCTGCAGGGTCTGGCTGAGGACAACATAATCAAAGCTGAGATCCGGGTAGTCGTGCACCTCCTCCTGAAAATCACCCTGCAGCACCGTCAGGCCGCGTTCGATGCACTTGGCGGTCTTGTCCTCGGACAACTCGATCCCGGTCCCCCGGACCCCTTTCCGCTGTTTGAGAAAGAACAGCAGGTCGCCGTTGCCGCAGCCAAGATCGAGCACCCGTGAACCGGGGTCGATCCAGGAGGCGATGACCTGGAGATCAAAGCGGGTGTTCTCCGGCAGGTCAGTTCCGTCCTTCATGGCTTATCCTTTCGAGGAACCCGGATATCAGCTTGTTCATCTGCTCGTTTTGCATCAGAAAGGCATCGTGCCCCCAGCGGGCGTCGATTTCACAGAAACTGACGTCGCTGCCGCTTTTTTTCAGGGCGGAAACAATGGCGCGGGACTGATAGGTCGGATACAGCCAGTCCGAGGTGAAGGAAAGCACCAGAAAGCGGATGGAAGCCAGGCGGTCATCGACCAGGAGGTTGCGGTCGTCGCGCTCCAGGTCGAAATAGTCGGATGCCTTGGTGATGTAGAGCAGCGAATTGGCGTCGAAACGGGCGACGAATTTTGCACCCTGGTAGCGGAGATAGCTTTCGACTTCGAAATCACCGTTGAAATCGTAGGAGAGGGACGATCTGTTCTGCAGCTTTCTGCCGAATTTGCTGCGCATGGCCTCATCGGACAGGTAGGTGACATGGCCGATCATCCGGGCAACCGCCAGGCCGTGGTCCGGCCCCGGGCTGCCGTAATAGTTGCCGCCCCGCCAGTTGGGGTCGAACATGATCGCCTGCCGGGCCACCTCGTTGAAGGCAATGGCATCGACGCACCAGCGGAGCACCTGCATGCCCCCGACCGATCCCCCCAGCAAGGACATGATCCGGGTGATGCCCAGGTGATCGACCAGATGCTTCTGGGCGCGAACCATATCCTTGATGGTGACCATGGGGAAATCGAATCCGTATGGCTTGCCCGTTTTCGGGTTGATCGACGAGGGCCCGGTCGAACCCATGCAGCTGCCGAGAATATTGGAGCAGATGACAAAATAGCGGTCGGTGTCGATCGGTTTGCCCGGTCCGACCATGTTGTCCCACCAGCCCGGCCGGGGATCATCCTCGGCGTAATAGCCGGCGACGTGCGAGTCTCCCGAACAGGCGTGCAGGATCAGCACGGCGTTGCTTTTGTCCCGGTTCAGGGTTCCCAGGGTCTCATAGGCCAGGGTGATGGGGCCAAGAGCGGCGCCGGAGTCGAGCACCATTTCGTTGGGCGGCTCGGCAAAGGTATAATATTTTTTTTCAACCAGCAGTTTTTCTGATTTGTCGCGCAATGGTTATGCTCAATGAGTGTTGATAAATATCTGTTTTAATATACCACCATGTAGCACATGATGGGAGGAAAAAAGTATTTTCCCCGGCGGCTTGCCGCGCATCCGTTGCAGCGCGGCAAAAATATGCCATTATTCTGAGAGGTTATGTCATTTCTGTCCCGGTTTCGCCGGCAAAAAAGTGTTCCGCCCATGGTGTTTCGTTAAGATAATCATCAAGAGGAACCGATTCAATGGCGGGTTGTCCCTGGAGGTGAAAGTGCGGGGCTTGCCGGGAACAGGTCTGTCCCTGGCGGATGAAGGGGTTTTCCCTGGGGGCAGGGCCCGGGAGGGCGGGCCCTGTGTCCAGGTTCCCGGTTTGGGGAAAGAAGAGGACTCCCCGGTTAAGAGGCAGCGAAACAGGGGAGGAAGAGGGAGATTGTTCCGCCGAAAAAAAGGTTTACCCACCCCTGGTTGAAGGATCGAGTCATTGGAGGGGGCCGTTAACCCGAATCAACAGGGGCAGGTAAATGGTTGCATCACATTGCTGTCAACGTCCGCGGCCGCCGCCGGAACCGCCGCTCGATCCTCCGGAGCCGCCCGAAGATCCTGAACCGCTTGACCCGCCGGAGGAACCGGAGCCGCTCGATCCGCCGGAGGAACCGGAGCCGCCGGAGGAACCGGATCCGCCCGAACTGCCGGAGGAACCGGAACCGCCCCCATCACCCGAAGAGCCGGCTCCGCCGGAACCTCCGGAACCCCGTGATCCTTCTCCAGTCCCCTTGCCGCCGGCAGTCGATGAAAACCCCCGGGCGGCGTTTTCAGCCGATCCGTACCGGGCCTGCTGGGCGAACGATTCCTGGAGGTTTCGCATTTCCCGGGCCTGATATTGCTGCCGGAGGGCATTGACCGCCGCATCGGCCGCTGTGGCGGAGGAGACTCCCCGCCGGGTCATGGTACGGACGACAGCCATGGTTTCCACCCTGAGCTGCCGGGCCTCATCCTGGTTCATCGTTCTGGTTCTGGTCCGCAGCTGGGTCATGACCGCCTCGCAGTCCTCATCGCTCAGGCCGGCGGCGTAGGCATCGGCGATCAGGCCGCCCAGTTCGTCAACCTGTTCCCCGTTATCCGCCAGTTCCCGGGCCTGCCGATATGCTTTTTCATATCTGTTTCTGACCTGTTCGGCTGCCCGGACAATATTGTCCTGGGGAATATTTTTGGCGATTCCTTCGCGGACCTTGTCGGATATCGGTTCGGTCGGCAGCCCTTTCTGCTGCGCCTCTCCGATCAAATTTCGGACCCGGACGGCGTTTTCATGTCTGAAGCGGTGCTGCTGCATGGCCTGGAGCAGGGCCGGGTCTTCGGCCGGGTCTACCTGGGCTTGATACCGGGAAGCCTCCCCCGCCTGCGCCTGCAGCCGGGTCGCTCCATCATAGGGAGCATCGGCAGCCTGCGCCGCAGCACAGGAAAGCAACAGGCATACTGCAGCCAACATAATTTTTTTCATACGAATCTCTCCACCATATAGATTTGTGAAATTTTATCTATTTAACGCGGAGGCAGACCAATGGTTACAGCCCGTGAACATAAAGGCAGTTTTTTCCTCCGAAGTCGTCTTGAACGGTGTACGGACAGTCCGGCAGGGTGGGAGTCCCGTTGACAAGATAGAAATATTCGAATTCCGCGGCCAGGGGAACCGTCACCCGCCAGACATCCCTGCCGACCTTGCGGGCGGGACGGGGTTGAAAACGGTCGAGGGAGGAAACAAACAGAATTTCTTCCGCGGTCCCATCGGTATAGTAGAAGGACAGAGAGCCGTCTTCCGACTTGATATAGTGCTGACGGGCACAGGAGGCGGTCAGGAAAAGCAGGCCAATGATGAGGATGGCCGCAAGCGCATTGCAGAGAGTGTTCATAATCATGTCTCGATCCTGAGAATTGAATTTGCCGCGCCGAAATCGTCGGCCTCCGCGGCGGCAACCGTCGGATCCGGAAGCAGTTTATCACCGTCGACAATGAAGGCGTACCTGTGTTCCCCTGAAGGCACCTCCAGGGTAATTTCCCAGTAGCCGCTTGATCCGGACGGAACAAGGGGCACCCGCTGCCAGTTTGTGAAGCTGCCGGTTATTTCGACCTGGCTTGTCCCCTGCTGATAGATGACGAACCGGTGACTGACGGCGGCCGGTTCCGGACCCGCTAGATTTTGGGGGGTGGGGGTGAGATGCCTGCCGGCCGAAAACGAGAGCAGGAGCAGGAGGCAGGCGGCAACGGCCCAGCCCATGGCCCGGAACGGATTGGGCCGGGACCGCGAGAGGCGCGCGGCAGGCAGGGTGATTTCGGGCGCCGGGTGACGGAGGGCGGCGCTGAGGAGTTTTTCCTGTTTCAGCAGGGCGACGGCTTCATCCTTGTAGGACTTGCGCCCATGAACATGCTCGAGAAAATCGATTTTTTCCTCAAGCGACAGCTCGTTGTCAATATACAGGCTTATCAGATGATCCATCATTCCACCTCTTTGTTCAGCATATGGCGTAATTTTATTCTTGTCCTGTGGATTCTGACCTTGACATTCCCTTCGCTTAATTCGAAAATGGCGGCGATTTCCCGGTAGGCAACCCCGGCGACCGCCAGAGACAGTATCTCCCTGTCCTGGTGGGGAAGCCGGTCCAGGGCCTGATGAATCCTTTCCGATTCTCTTTTGGCCACGAGCGTACTTTCCTCATCGCCGGAGAACTGATCGACTTTGGGCTGCACATCTTCGACCAGCACGAACCTTTTCCGGCTCCGCCAGTGGTCGGCCAACGCGTTGCGGGCGATGGTAAACAGCAGGGCCGGGGACAGCACCGCGGCTTCCTTGCCATAATGCTGGAAATGCCGGGTAAAGCTCTCCTGCATGATGTCCCGGGCCACTTCGTAATCACCGCTCTTGTACATCAGGTAGCTGAAGAGCTTGTTCTTATATTCCGAATAGAATTGATGATATTGTTCGGACATGCTTCGTCTCGCCGTGATCAGCCGGATTGCCGCCGTTGATTTCCCGGGTGCCGGGAAGCAGGCCCAGCCGCATTGCCCTGGCATGAGCATCCGTCGGTTTTCCTTTGCATCGTCATAACAGCTGTCTCCCGCACCATAGTCTGATCCGCGCCATGAATCCAGAGATACCTGTGCAATTCGGCTTTTTCGCCGTAGGTTGGTCCTGTTGCCCGGAGGCAGCTGTCCGTATTATCGCTTTTGGACCTAATTCCTCTTCTGAGGATACGTTTCAGGGATAAAAAGGTTACATTTGCACAGCATGCGCGGTCATCATGCTCAACCGGGCGGTCCCTCCCCGAGAGGGCCGCGCTGGCGGTTCAGCCCCGCACCTGTTCCAGCCAAACCAGGCAGCGGCGAAGAAGCGGCGCACAGCCTCCTCACTCCCCCGGGGCCCACATGATCTTGGACCGGCTCTTTTTTCTTTCGCCTTGGATAAGGACCTGATGGTGGTATATAATACTTCTGATATGGTTGCTCGACCGGAATGCTCAGAATGTATTCAGCATCATGGAGGGTTGTTCATGGATAAAGGGAAGTTCGGCAGAAGGGATCGGTTGGTCAAAGAGCAGCATCATGACACATACAAGGAAAGCAAAAAGAGAACCGAGCCTTCCGTGTGCACCGAGTGCGGGGCTGTTTTCGGCGGAGGAAGATGGACATGGACCAATGTGCCCCTGGAGGCGGCCAAGGTAGTCTGCCCGGCCTGTCAGCGGACCGCCGATAATTATCCGGCCGGGTACGTGGAGTTGCGGGGGCACTTCTTCAACCAGCGGCGGGAGGAAATACTCAACCTGGTGCGCAATGAGGAGAAGCTGGAAAAAGGCGAGCACCCGATGGAAAGAATCATGACGATCGCAAAAGAGAACGACCATACCCTGATTACCACCACCGGCGTTCACATGGCCCGCCGCATCGGCGAGGCGGTGGTCCGGGCCTATCAGGGAGACATGTCCTTTACCTACGGAGACGATGAGAAGTCGGTCCGGGTTCAGTGGACCAGTAAATAACCTGTGCAGAGGAGGGAAGCCTCCTCGTTGGGAAAACTCCTGGGCGTGTCCGCCTGCCTGCCTGCCGGGTGAACACGCTTTTTCTTTGCATTCTTCCTGCTTTGCCGCAGAGATTTCCCCGATTATGGCAGCGGCGGAGCGATGCCCGGCCGGCGGTTTGCGCCAAGTCCCTGTCCGTTTCGGCAACCGCCGTGTTGACCTGCCGCATCAGTCGCTGTTGTCCATGTCGGCGGCCTGGAAGATCGGCAGGGCAAATCCCCAGTGAATGGCGGCAAGCCGAATGGTGAGGGTTATGATTGTCGAGAAGATAATGCATGGCGTGGCCTGCACGCCGAGGCCGTTCAGCAGAACGTAAACGAATGCTCCGCAGAGAGCGGCCGTTGCATAGATCTCCCTGCGCAGCACCAGCGGCACCTCGGCGCACAGCACATCCCGCATCATGCCGCCCGCCGTTCCGGTCATGACCCCCATGACCATGGCCACGCTGTTCGATTCGGTCGTTATCAGCGCCGTCGAGGTCCCCAGGGCAGTGAAGATTGCCAGGCCGAAGGCGTCGGAAATAAACAGCCCCTTCCGGTGGGCGGTGATGATCCGCACGGCGAAAAAAGTCAACAGGGAAAACCCCGCCGCCACCAGCAGATAGACCGGATTTTCGATCCAGAATACAGGCCCCGAATCGAGCAGGACATCCCGCAGGGTGCCGCCGCCGAGGGCGGTCACCAGGCCAAGGACGACCACGCCGAAAATGTCCATTCGTTTCCTGCCTGCGGCGAGTGCGCCGCTGACGGCGAATACTCCCACTCCGAAGAGGTCCAGGGCATAAATAACATGGGCCGGATGCATGGCGGCAGTTCCCTGTTTTGAGGGTGTCGGCGCAGCAGCTTCAGCGCCGGGCGGTTGAGGAGGATGAGGAGAACATCCGGTCCTGCCGGGAACGCAATACCCTGCCGGTTCGGCGTCCGGGCGGCAAAGAGATGAACTCCGGAAAAGCCGGGATTCGCTCAGCGGACGGGTTCGCCGTCCCGGATGCAATTGAGCTGGGCGTCGGTCATCGGCAGCACCGAGGCCGGGTCATAGCCGAGGCGTTCGAACACGGCCGGGCTCGTAATCAGCCGTTTTCTGTCGCCGCTGATCCGGTAGATATTGCCTCCAGGACTTCGCAGAAGCAGGGGCGAGGTGGGTATGGCCCCGAGCTCCTGCCTGGAAATCACCACCGGTTTTCGATTCTGCAGATCGAGGCAGGTCAGAATCTGCACGGTGGGGATATGGGCGGCCCGGCCGACCGGGACCATGATGTAGAGCTCGGAACGGCCTTCGGCCTTGATGAGCGTACCGACCGGGTACACCGCCTGGGTCTGCAGGGACTGCATGAATTCCTGGGCCTTGGGGCGGGGCGGATCCGCAGCCTGCGGAACAGTGCTCCAGGCAAGAATCAGGATCACGGCCGCGGCCGGAACCAGCATCTTTCTCTTCATTGTCGCTCCTCCATCTGTGGTTGAGTCCGCCCCGCACAGCACCGCTCCGCCGCCGGGCGGCAAACCCTGGCGCCCTGCACCGAGCCGGGTTTCGGGGTGCGGCTCATTTCATTTTCATGACATATTCGCCGATATTATTGGCATGATCGCCAATCCGTTCAATATCCTTTAACACATTCGGGTACAGAGCGTCGACCACCGGCCGGGCTTTCTCCTCTTCAAGCCGCCGGATAAA
>JALHJD010000172.1:0-6655 GCA_022837185.1 Desulfobacteraceae bacterium | reverse complement strand
GGTGACCGCCATGATGTAGACCTGGACGGCGCGGTCAAACAGCACCGCCAGTTCCCTGCGGGCCGGGGCGGAAAAAGTGACGTTTTCCTCCCGGGCATATTCAGCGATGTTTTCCGCCAGGTCGGCAACCCGTTCAATGTCGGTGATGGCGTGGAGCAGGGCCCGTTTTTGGGCCCGGTCTTTTTCGTTCAACCTGACGGTGCTGATTTTGTTCAGGTAGGCGCCGACCCTGTCGTGGATGGCATCCACCGTATTTTCGGCGTCCCTGACGTTTTCTGCGGCGTCGTCGTCACGATCGAAAAAGGCCTTGCGCGCCTGCTTGAGCATCTCACCGGCGATGGAGGCCATCCTGTTGACCTCTTCTTCCGCCTCGTACAGGGCCAGGGCCGGGACCTGGAGGAATTTCTCCTCGAGGGCGCCGAAAGGGGATGGTTCCACTTCTTTCCGCCCGGGAATCATTCGCTGCAGCACCGCGATGATCAGCCCGACAAAGGGAAGGAAAACCAGACTGACGGTTAGGTTGAACACCGTGTGCGCATTGGCGATCAGTCTGGGAAGTTCGGAGGCGGTCAGATTGATGATCCGGGCGAAATGGTCAAGAAAGGGGAAGAACAGGAGAGCGCCGAAAACGTTGATCATGAACTGGGCCATGCCGGTCCTTCGGGCGGCGGTATTTGCTCCGGCGGCGGCGATCAGTTCCAGTACGCAGGTCCCGATGTTGGCGCCGATGATGAGCGCTATGCCCGCCTTGAGGTCTATTATATTCTCCATGCTCATGGCAATGACCAGGCTCGTCGTTGCCGAACTGCTGCTGGTTATGGCCGTCAGGGCCGCGCCGATCAGGATGCCGTACAACGGAAAGACGCCGAAACGGGCGAGCAGGTCGAGTACGGCGGGATAGTCCCGCAGCGGCCTGGAGCCCTCGGTCATGATGTACATTGATAGAAATATCAGGCCCAGGAAGAAGAGGATTTCGCCGGCATTCCTGAGGGATTCCCTTGAGCAGAGGCCCCTGAGGGCAAAGCCTGTCATCAGAAGGGGATAGAACAGCACCTTCACCTTGAAGGCAACGATCTGGGCGGTGATCGTCGTGCCGATTTCAGAGCCGAGGATCACGTACACCGCCTGCCGCAGGTTCATGATCCCGGCATTGACCAGTCCGAGAAGGAGAAGCACGGTGATGCTGGAACTCTGGACCAGAAAGGTTACCGCTGCCCCGGTAAGGGCGCCTTTAACAGGGTTGCCGACGGCCTTTTCGAGCAGGGATTTGAGGCGGTGCCCGGCGATTTTTTTCAAGGTGTTGCTCAGCATGGAGATGCTGAACAGAAACAGGGCCAGGCCCCCGCCGATCTGGGCAGCGATGAAAAGTATCTTCATGATGGACCTGTCAGCGCCGTACATCCTTCCGGGCGCGGGAAGACCGGATAATGAAGGATATTCCGCCCCATGCCGCGTCCGCCCGCCGGGAGCGGTGCGGGCAGCCGGTCAAGCCGGTCAGGGCAAGGGGTATTCGAGGATTTCCTCGGGATTGATGGTAATGGTGTCGGTGACCACCTCCCGTCCCTCCTTGATGATGACCAGCCGGTGCTCCCCCTTGGGGACAAGTAGGGTGAAAGGGGTCTTGTCCTTGAACTGCTCCTTGATCGTCTGATTTTCATCACAGGTGTCGAGCTTGAAATAGATACTCTCATCAATGAAATCACCCTCGATCAGCACGCACACCCCTTCCCGATCGCCGGAAAAAGTTATGCCGCCCA
The DNA here is from genome assembly GCA_022837185.1 of Desulfobacteraceae bacterium. Lineage (GTDB taxonomy): Bacteria > Desulfobacterota > Desulfobulbia > Desulfobulbales > Desulfobulbaceae > UBA10518. The sequence goes on along the minus strand of JALHJD010000172.1, from coordinate 4,898 downwards.
GCAGATCCTCGTCCGCCCGGGCGTCCGGGTGCGACAGGACAAGGATCGCGAGGCAGGCCGCGGACTGGAGCAAAACGGCGAAAAGATTGCGCATGGAGGCCTCCATTGACTGTGTTTGCTTGAGGATATTGTCTCATTATACGCCGCCCGGACCGGTGGTGTCAAAAACCAAAGGATCGGGACCGGGCCGCCGCTGTCCCCGGCGATGCCCTTTTGTCGGAGGATGTCTTGTTCTCCGGTTGAAAACAGCGTATTATGCCCGCTTGTCGAAGTACTGTTGCCGCCGGGGAGAAATTTTCATTCCAACAGACGGTGATCATGGAGAAAAAGCGCATTCTGGGACAAGGGGCCGCCGCGGCCTGGCCGATCTGCCTGGGATATTTTCCCGTCGGCCTGGCCCTCGGCGTTCTGGCGGATCAGACCGGCATACCGTTCTGGGCCGTGGGCTTGATGTCCGTGCTGGTTTTCGCCGGCAGCGCCCAGTTCATCGCCGTCGCCATGCTGGCTGCCGGAGCCTCGGCCTGGTCGATTGTCGCGACGACGTTCGTGGTCAACCTGCGGCACGTTCTGATGAGTTCGGCCCTTGCCGTTTTCCTGCCGGGCTTGAGGCGCCGCTTTCTCTCGCTGTTCGCCTACGGCATAACCGATGAAAGCTTTGCGGTCAACATGGCCCGCTTCAGGAAAGGCCGGTGGGACTGGTGGAGCGCCCTCGTTGTCAACCATTTGTCCAACCTCGCCTGGATCGTTTCAACCATGGCCGGGTCGCTGGCCGGCCAGTTCATCCCCCAGGGAGCGCTGGGCATTGATTACGCGTTGACGGGAATGTTCATCTGCCTGCTGGTCTATCAGCTCCGGGGAAGAATATATGTGCTGACCGGCGTTGTGGCGGCGATTATCGCCACTGCCTGGTATCTTCTGGTCCCGGGCAATTCATATATTGTCGTTGCCTCGGCAGCCGCCGCCACCGTGGGCTTTGGTGCCGGCCGCCTGGCGCGGAGGAAAAGATGACGGGGATTGACTATGTCGTGCTGTTCGCCGGCATGGGTCTTGTCACCTATATACCCCGCTGGCTGCCCTTGCTGTTCCTGTCGCGCAAACGTTTGCCGCAGTGGCTGATTGACTGGCTGAACCTGATCCCGGCGGCCATTCTGAGCGCCCTGCTGGCGCCCTCCCTGTTCACGGAATCAGCGCCCCGGGCCCTGGATTTCGGCAGGCTGGAACTGCTCGTGGCGGTGCCCACCTTTCTGTTCGCCATCAGGACCAGGAGTCTGGGGGGAACGGTCCTTTTCGGCATGCTGCTGTACTGGCTGGCCGGTCTGGCCGTGTAGCGGAATTGTGAAGGAGTCCTGGCAGCCGGCGGAAAACCGGATCTCCTGTCCGCCGGGGGAAAAGGAGGATGAAAAATCCTGGGAAAGGGTGGCGGGTGGAATATATAATACGTTCATGGAGCCTTCTGTGATACAAGCGTTCTTCCAACAGGGCGCCGGCCGTGCAGCAATCCCCGGCACGACCCGGGCCACGGATGCCGGCAGGGTGAGAGCATGAAATATGTCGAAGTCATAGCCGAAGCAAGCAGTGCGAAGACGGTCCAGGCGGTGGCGGAAAAGGCGAAGGCGGCCGATTTCCGGCTTGGCGCGGTGGGAGAGGACGGCATGCGGCTGATGCGCATGCTGGTCAGCGACGATCATCTGCAGGTGGCGCTGGACAGCCTCCAGAACACCCTCGGCGCTCAGCCGACCGCGCGTATCTCGGTGCTGGCCGTGGAGGCGTTCCTGCCGAAGCCGGACGAAGAGAAACGAAAGCAGGAAGACCAGGCGACCGCGGCCCGTGAGTCCCTGTACGAGGGGGTGGAAAAGAACGCCCGGCTTGACAGCGGCTACCTGGTCCTGGTTGCCCTGTCGACGGTGGTGGCGGCGATCGGTTTGATCGAAAACAACGTCGCCGTAGTGATTGGCGCCATGGTCATCGCCCCCCTGCTCGGGCCGAACCTTGCCCTCAGCCTCGGTACGGCCCTGGGTGACATCCCCCTGATGAGGAAAGCGGTCCAGACCGTTTTCGCGGGCATTCTGCTGGCCGTGGTCTTGTCCGCCGGCCTCGGCATGCTGTGGCCGTCAGACACCGCCAGCCGGGAGATGCTGCTGCGCACCGAGGCCGGCCTTGATGCCGTTGCCCTGGCCCTGGCTTCAGGCGCCGCGGCCGCCCTGTCCCTGACCACCGGCCTGTCCAGCGTGCTGGTCGGGGTCATGGTCGCGGTGGCCTTGCTGCCGCCGGCCGCGGCACTGGGGCTTATGCTGGGCCAGGGGCGCATCGATCTGGCCGTCGGCGCGGGTCTGCTGCTCGGGATCAACATCGTGTGCATCAACCTGGCCAGCAAGATCGTTTTCTTCCTCAAGGACATCCGCCCGCGGACCTGGCTGGAAAAGGAAAAGGCAAAACGGGCCATGGTCGTCTATACGGCGGTGTGGCTGGTGACCCTGCTGCTGCTGATTCTTGCCATTTACGCCCGTCGGGCAATGGTCCTCTAGCGCCGGAAAACGGCAGGGCTTTTCGATTTCGATCCCGATTTCGCCATGAGATATTGTCTGCACGGTATCAGAAGCCGGAACACTGAAGGAGTTTACCGCTTCGCCGTGAAGGTATACCGTTTCCGGTTCACGGTGTACGGTTTTAAGGGTGAGGGCAACAGGCCGCGCGCGGCGATTTGATGGGTTGTTCCCACAGCAGTGGGGGGGGGAAGCCGGCTCATGGCTGCAGTGGGAACTGAACCGCTCACTTGTATGCCTTCATAAGGATTGGGGACAATCCGCCTTATCCGGGTGGCGGGGGACGGTTACAGGTCTTGACTACGGAGAAAGCGTATGAAAAAAAAATTCCTGCTTGTCATCCCGGTAATTGCCGTGCTTGCCGGGGCAGCGGCCGTTGCCCTGCACTTTTTCACGGAGCAGGACCAGGGCGCGGATAGCGCGATCACTCTGTACGGCAACGTGGAAATACGGGAAGTGCAGCTCGCCTTTCAGGATGTCGGCCGTATTCAGCATATCGCGGTTGACGAGGGGGCGACGGTGCACGGGGGCATGCTGCTGGCGGAAATCGACCCGGCCCGCTACCGCCTGGAAGTCCAACGCCTGGAGGGAGAAGTCGAGGCCCAGAAGCAGCTCGTCGAACGCTTGCGGCAGGGCAGCCGGCCCCAGGAAATTGAAAAGGCCCGGGCGGCGGAAAAAGCCGCCGAGACGATCCTGGCCGACGCCGGGAACAATTACGCCAGGACGGAGAAACTGTTTGTCCTGAACAAAATTTCCCGGCAGCAGGTCGACAGAGCCCTGTCCGCCCTGGCCGAGGCCGAGGCGGGCCTGGAGACGGCGCGGCAGGAGCTTTCCCTGGCCCTGGAGGGACCCCGGCGGGAGGATATTGCCCGGGCCGAGGCCGGACTGCGGTCGCTGGAGGCGGGCCTGGACCTGGCCCGGCGGAAATATGAGGATACCAAACTGTATGCGCCGGCTGACGGCGTCATCCACAACCGTATTCTTGAACCCGGAGCCATGGCTGCACCGGGCAGCCCGGTACTGACCCTGGCCCTGACCGAGCCCCTCTGGGTCCGGGCCTATATCACCGAGCCGGACCTGGGCAGAGTGGAGCAGGGAATGCGGGCGGTAGTCAGGACCGACAGCTACCCCGACAAGGAGTATCCCGGCTGGCTCGGGTTTGTGTCGCCGACGGCTGAATTTACTCCCAAAACTGTGGAGACGCCGGAGTTGCGGACCAGGCTGGTGTACAGGGCCCGCATTTTCGTCTGCAACCCGGAAGGTGAACTGCGCCTCGGCATGCCGGTCACGGTGACGCTGCTGCGGGGCAGCGGGGATCAGCCGCTGCCCCCCTCGCCCTGCGATGAACCGGTGGCGGCCCGATAAGCCGGCAGGTCTCCCCGGCGGCATGAGATCGAGCAGCATGGGGAAAAAACCGTGACCGAATCCGTTCCCGCCATTGTGGTGCGCCGGGTCACCAAGACCTTTGCCGTCCCGGGGCAGACCGTGGCGGCCCTGGAGGGGATTGACGCCGTTATCCGCCCCGGCATCGTCACCGGCCTCCTCGGACCGGACGGGGCCGGCAAGTCGACTTTCATGCGTCTGTGCGCCGGCCTCCTCCGCGCTGACAGTGGCGAAATGACGGTTCTGGGGATCGATGTCCGGCGGGAGCCCATGCGCGTTCAGTCGCGCATCGGCTATATGCCCCAGCGTTTCGGCCTGTACGAAGACCTGACGGTCCGGGAAAATATGGAGTTGTACGCGGACCTGCAGGGTGTCCCGGCGGGCGAGCGGGCCGGCCGCTATGAGGAGCTGCTGAAGATGGCCGGTCTGGAGCGGTTTACGGGCCGTCTGGCCGGCAAGCTGTCCGGCGGGATGAAGCAGAAGCTGGGACTGGTCTGCGCCCTGGTGCGGCAGCCGGACCTGCTGCTGCTGGACGAACCGACGGTGGGGGTGGATCCGGTATCCAGGCGCGAACTGTGGCACATCGTCTACCGGCTGGTCGACCAGGGGAGGGTGACCGTGCTCCTCAGCACCGCCTACCTCGACGAGGCCCAACGCTGCGCCGAGGTCCTGCTGCTGCACAAAGGGCGGGTGATCGGCCAGGATGACCCGGCCGTCCTGGGCCGCAGCATGGAAGGCCGGACCTTTCTGGCCGCGGCCCCCGGCATGGGCAGACGGAAGCTCCAGAGCGAACTCGAAGCCGGTCCGGAGGTGCTGGATGCCCTGGTCACCGGCCGCCGGATCAGGATCATCACCAGGGAAGGCCGGGCTCCGGCCCTGGCAAACCGGGCCGGAGGGGAGAGCATCGATATCAGTCCGGTCCCGCCCCGTTTTGAAGATTATTTCATCGCCCGCCTCAAGGAGGACACCGGG
>JALHJD010000518.1 GCA_022837185.1 Desulfobacteraceae bacterium | reverse complement strand
CGGGGTTTTTCCGTGGCCCGCCTGAACTTGCGCGATCACGGCGAATCGCATCACCTCAATGAAGGCCTTTTTCACGGCGCGCTCCTGGACGAAACATGTGACGCGGTAAACGCGCTGGCCTTGGACGCCGGTGCAGATCCCGTCTATCTGATGGGCTTTTCTCTGGGCGCCAACTTTGCCCTGCGCATCGCCGTTCGTCATTCCGAAAAGCCGATCCGCGGTCTCAGGCAGGTCTTTGCCATAAGCCCCCCGCTCGATCCCTACAAGACGACGCTGGCCATCGACGGCGGATCGGGATTGTACCGGAAATACTTTCTTAAAAAATGGCGTCGCTCACTCAAAAAGAAACAGCGTCTTTTTCCCCACACGTATAACTTCAACAAAATGCTGCGCTGTCGCACCTGTCTGGAACTGACGGAGAAGATGATGACCTATTTTCCGGAATTTCCTTCCTACCGGGACTATTTCAACCTGTATACGCTCTCCGAAAAATCCTTCCGGGATTTGAATGTGCCGGTCCGGGTCTTCATCTCGGAGGATGATCCGGTCATTCCGGCGGAGGATTTCCTGCCGCTCGCCGGCAACCGTTTTCTCACCGTGTCCCGGCAGAAGTTTGGCGGCCATTGCGGCTTTATCGATTTTTTCCCTTACTGCCGCTGGTACAACGACCGGATTGCCGAGGCCATTGGAGGATGATGAAAACGGACCTGACACTGCTTGGGCAGCAAAAAGCGTTTCCGCTACACGTGCTGCGGCGGCTGGAAGACGCGCCGCTCGATTACGCCCCGAAGCATGCTTCACTGGTCCAGTCCCCCGGCGGACGGCACCTCGAGGCCGGGGTTGTGGTTTTGTTGTGCTACCGGAATTCCGAATATGTATTCCAATTGATCAAGCGTTCGGAAGCCGTCGCCCAGGCCGGAGACATCAGCTGCCCGGGTGGAATGCTGGAGCGCAGGACCGATGAAATGCTCGGCCACATATTGCTGAAAACACAGATCATCCGCGCCGCAGACGGCCGGCCGCTCGACGCGCTTTCCG
>JALHJD010000517.1 GCA_022837185.1 Desulfobacteraceae bacterium | reverse complement strand
GGTGGAGGAGGCCAGCCCCGGAACGAGAACCATGGACAAGCCAATGCCCAACAGAAGATTCAGCATGTCCGGAATCTCGTTGCCGGCGGGGCGATGCGCATATTTTCCACTCCTTGGTCTTTAAACTGAAAATATAAACCCTGCGGAGCGCTTTTTCAACCAGAAGGGTTCCCGTCTCAAGCAAGGAAGAAACGCGGCAGGCAGTGCGATCATGTCTGGTCGTCCGCTGCGAAGATGGGGATTTTCTGGACCGCGATCAGGGATATCAGGCTCATGCCGGCCCCGGCGATGAAGGGTATCCGGTAGTCGATCATCCACACCAGGCCGCCGAGCACAGGCATGACCACCGCGGCGATATGGTTGATGGTGAAGCCCACCGCCATGCTGGGGGCGATATCCTGCGGGTCTCCTATTTTCTGGAAATAGGTGCGGATGGCAATGGCGAAGTTGAACAGGATGTGATCAATGATGTACATGACCACGATGACGGCCTTGGACCCGGTGAAGGCATACGCCAGGAAAACCAGGATCAGGCCGGCGTACTCGATGGTCAGGACCCGCCGTTCGCCGAAGCGGACAATGGCCCTGCCGATGAGCGGGTTGAGGAAATAGTTGATCAGGTTGTTGACGATGAAGAGGATGGTGATCTCGCGGACGGAAAAGTGAAAGACCTTGACCATAAGGAAGACGGAGAAGGCGATGAAAATCTGGCGCCGGGCCCCGGCCATGAAAGTGAGGAAATAGTAGAGGGCGTAGCGGCGGCGCAGATCAACATGATCGTCACAACGAACCTGGCCTCGCGCTTGGGCGCCCAGGCGATCTCGTCGCTGGAGTACGCGTGGCGCGTGATGTTATTGCCACAGGGGATCTTCGCCCAAGCGGTTGGGACGGCTGTGTTTCCCACCTTTTCGGCGCAGGCGGCGCTGGGAGAGCTGGGAGCGCTACGAACGACCTTGACGAATGCGCTGCGAACGCTGATTGCCTTGACGATCCCGGCCTCAGTAGGCCTGGTGCTCCTGGGCGAGCCCATCGTGGCCGTTA
>JALHJD010000171.1 GCA_022837185.1 Desulfobacteraceae bacterium | reverse complement strand
ATGGGCGGCTCCCAGGCCATCAGCCGCTCCCTGTATTCCACCATGATCCCGGAAGAATCCCCCGCCGAGTTTTTCGCCTTCTATTCGGTGGTCAACAAGTTCTCCGCAGTCTGGGGACCGTTCATCTTTGCCCTGATCCGCCACCTGAGCGGCTCTTCCCGGAACGCCATCCTGTCGGTAATCGTTTTTTTCATCCTGGGCATTCTGCTCCTGGCCCTCGTCAACGAAAAACAGGCCCGGCGGGAACGGAACGAACTCATCCTGGACAACTGAACTCAGGGGTTGAAGGAAGGTATCGGCAGAAGCGAATCAATATCCTCGTCGGTCGGGCTCACCTTGTACACAATCCCTTCCCCGCAACTCGAGGCGTCAAAATCAGTATTGACAATGGTGATTATGGGCCAGAAGCCGACGGACACGAGTTCCGGGTCGTTGAACAACCCCGTGGTTCTGCCGATCCACGCATCCAGACGATCGGGCGACCTGGGATTGCGCTCGCAATAGTTGACTATCGGAATGCGGACCTGGATTTCCCGGACGCAGGAATCATCCCTGATGGCGGCGAAACTCGCCCGCCACGGCAGGAGGCCGACCATGTAGTCGGGCAGATTGCCGCCGGAATAGTGAAAGGCCCGCACGTCCTCGGTGTGCAGCCCGTGATTGGAATACTCCCTGGTCGCCGTCCTAATTATTTCTATCTTCTTCCACTCTGCGGCCTGGGCCGGCTTGGCGCCCATGATCAGGTTATTGAGCGGCTCCAGTTCATTGAACAGCTCTGCCGGATCGACCATTCTGCCGTCCTGGTCCTCGATCACCATGTCCCTGCCGTTGGGAAAGAGCATTGACGAGGCAATCACCGGCTTGCCGTTGCAGCCGTGGGCGATGGCGAAGTGATTGACCACTCCGCTCGCCCCGTCCGGCTCAGTGCGCTGATAGTAGCTGTCCGGGGTATTTTTGGGCAGGCCCGTCGTGTGCCCGAAAACACCGGATGCCTGGAACAGGATTGACAGAAAAAAAACACTCCCTGCGATGCTGTTGAATAATTGCATACAAATCCTCCCGGTTGTTGTTGCAGTGAATTTCCCTGCATCAGGACATATTCAGCAGGAAATCCTCCTCAGGTTCATACCACATTGTAGCAACTCTTCTTCACCTTGAAATGTGGCAAATTGTCGCAGCAATAAATTTTTGCATCCTGTCCATCAATCGAACCTCATGAATAGCGAAGAGTTTGTATGTAAATTATTCTGGAAGTACATGTATTTTTTTTGCTGGCAAATTGCATGCACCGTCTCCCCCGATATTTGGCTAACATGCTGGAATAAATAGGCATAATGAAAAACTGCAGCTGCCCGCACCACGAAGAGCACCACTTTGTAGCAATTGACTTTATTGATGGCAGACATTAGGATTAATTACTATTTTGAATACCCACACCTGATAGCAGCACCCCTCCACACGAGCGGTCCGGTAGGGGTCTTTCGGGAATAGATGGACAGCTTCCGGTCCTGCTCCTGCTTGTTCGTCCGCGGCGCTTCCGGAAGTCTATTGACGATTTTGCTTACTTTAACGGCATATTGCTGAAAATTGACACACAGGAGGTATCCATGAAAAAAATCAAGTTGTTGCCATTCATTCCGATTGCCATCATGCTGGCACTCATGTCCTTCGGCTGCGCCAAGGACATGAGCAAACCGACGGCGGCTGCCAAACCGGCGGCGGTTGAGGCGCAGAAACAGCCTGACAACGTCTATATCGGCTCTGTCACCGGCAAGTCGAACAAGGCGAAAACCATTTCCATCACCGTCGGCAAGGGCGATGCCGCGCAACCGTACATGCTCAAGTTCGATGACAAAACCACCGGCCTTGAGTTCGCCGAAGCCGGCGAAGCCGCGATCATAACCTGGGAGCAGCGGGGCGACGACAAGTTTGCCACGGTCATCAAGCCGAAACTGGCCAAGCTCCCCGAGGGTGTTACCGAAATCAAGGTGGACGAACTGTACCAGCTCATCGAAAACAAAGCGCCCATGACTCTGGTTGATGCCCGCCCGCCGTTCCGGTACAACCCGTCGCATATTCCCGGGGCCATCAATATCCCGGTGCCCGTGCTGAAAGAAAAGGGAGCCGCGGTCCTGCCCGAGGATAAAAACAGCCTTATCGTCTTTTACTGCCAGGGCGTCACGTGAGGCATGACCACCGAAAACGCCGGTCTGGCGAAAGAACTTGGTTACACCAACGTCCGCGCATTTCTTGAAGGCATTCCCGCCTGGATCAAGGAAGGGTACCCTGTCTACGCAACCAACGAATTCGTTGCCAAGGGCAATATCGTCCTGCTCGACCTGAGAGCGGACGGCGCCGCCGTCAAAGGCAGAATTCCCCGTGCCGTTGTCGTTCCCTACGCAACCTTGGAGAAAAGGGTCAACGACATCCCCCGTAATGCCCCGGTCGTCCTCTACAGTGACAATGAAGAGGAAGTCATGAATGCTTACGAAGACCTGCTCTTTGACGGCTTCAAAAATGTCTCCCTGGTCCCCGGCAACTACCAGGGCTGGGCGGACTGGGAATACGGCGTCGTTGTCGACGGCCCGATTTTCTCCAATGAAATTCGCTGGGTCCGTCAGCTGGGCAAGGGCGAAGTGTCGGTGGACGAATTCAGGAAGGCCACTAAGGGCGAACTGCCCGATGTTTTTGTCATCGACGCCCGCACCGAGGAAGAAATTGCCGAATTCGGCATATTCACCAATACCGTCAACATTCCCCTGGACGAAATTCCCAAGCGGATGAACGATATCCCCAAGGACAAGCGGATCTTCGTCCATTGCTCAACCGGGGCGCGGGCTGACCTTGCATACCATGAGCTGACGAAGAACGGCTATGATGTCAAATTCCTGCTCCTCGACATCACCGATCCGGAATGTGACTGCGAGATCATCAAGCCCAAATTAGACAGCGAATCATAAGAAATAGAACAATCTCTTTCCTTTCCCAGGGGGATGACCGGTATCCGGTCATCCCCTTCTTTTTCTGCCCAGGTCGCTCCCCTGCTCCGCTGCGATGTGGCCAATACGGACGGCAACACACCGCCGGAATCCTGCGGTCTGTGGAAAAGCGGCGGTACCGAGGCCGGCACGGTGGCCGTCAAGCCGGGCACGGAAATCGATCCTTCGGGAGAATTTGCCGTCTGCGGTGGCTTCCTCTATTTCGCACACTTTGTCGGCTCAGAGAACTATGAACTCTGGAAAAGTGACGGCAGCGCCGACGGGACGGCCAGAATTGACGGCACAGGCAGTTTCACCAACTCGCCGGGGCGCTATACCGAGTACAACGGCTCCCTCTATTTTCGCGCCGATGACGGAACATCCGGCAATGAACTCTGGAAGCTCGATTGCGCCACGGACGCCGCGACCAGGGTGAAGGACATCAATCCCGGCCCGTCCTCCAGCTATGTGGAATACCTGACCGTCCTGAACAATGTCCTCTACTTCACCGCCGAGGATGCCGCGGCCGGCGACGAATTGTGGAAGACCGACGGCACCGCAGCCGGCACAATCAGGGTGGTGGACATCAATCCGGGTCCTGAAGGCAGTTCCATCAATTCCATGACCGCGTTTCAGGGCATGCTCTACTTTTCAGCCAATGACGGCGAGCTCGGGGACGAACTGTGGCAGAGCAACGGCACGGAGGAAGGGACAGTTCTGCTGCTGGACATCAACCCCGGTCCTGACTGGAGCTATCCCTATGGTTTTACCGCCGTGAACGGCTCCCTCTTTTTTGCAACCGCAATGCCGCCGACAAACGCCTGGCAGCTGTGGAGGCTGAGAAGGTAAAAAACCGGCGAAAACAACCCGGGTCAGGCTGTCCCGACCCAAGGATTTCAGCTTCAATGACTGGGACGCCTCGCCGCTAACGGCTGTGAGGCGTCCCAGTCAGAAAAAAATACCAAAGCTTTTTCTTCTCACCCGTTTATTTCCCGGTAAAATGTATATATTTTCGCGTAATGCTTATTATATCCCTGCAGCAATTCCTTTAACAGCTTCTTGAATTCCGGCGGATCATCCTCCTTAATTTTGAACACTTCTCTTTCCACCAGTGATTTTTCCGCGGCAAGGGAAAACTCAACCGACTCGTTCAGGGGTATTTCCCTTGCCTTCATTTCCTCCTGAAAAGAACGCAGTTTTGCCAGCTCCGCTTTGATTTCCGCAAACTGGAAGTTGCGCCCGGAAAATGAAATATCTCCATCATCGTAGAGGGATATGAAGACATCGACCATCATGCTGTGCGTGTTTTCCTCCACCGCAATGTCCTGCCAGAATGCTTTATGCTCCGGGTACATCCTCGAGTAGGAGCTGTATATTTCGTACAAAGCATGTTCGAAATTCCGCATGCCGGTCAATACCCTTCTTATCTCAATTGCATCAGGTGAATTCATCTCAACCTCTCCTGTGTCTGTTCATGAAAGAATTGTCCCGCCTATTGGCGCCGTGACGGCCGCATTGTTTATTTCTCATCCCAGAGCAGGCTCAACGAGTCGTCCTCGCCCAGCCACACCTGGGTGTTGAGCCTGCCTCCTTCCCGGTTCAGCACGTCATGGAGCCAGCGGACATCGTCCTTGCCGGGGCGGACCGTCCGTAACTGCCTGACCTGCATGGGCACCATCCGCAGCTCCCGCAGCTCGCCGGACGGAGCTAAGGTGGGAAAGTACATCAGGGCGAGGTCGCCGCGGAATTGTTCATAACCGCTGATCCCCTCGTAGTCGTTGAGGAAGTCGCCGCAGCCGTAGAGAATGAGTTTGTCGCGGTAGACCTCGATGCCCTTGACGTGATGGGATGAATGGCCGTGGATCAGGTCCGCCCCGCCCCCATCGATCAGCCGGCGAGCGAAGCGCTGCTGGGCCCGGGGGATGTCGTATCCCCAGTTGCCGCCCCAGTGCAGCGAGACCACGACGATATCGCCCGGCTGCCTGACCGCGGCCACCGACGCTGTAATCCGATCCGCCGTGGCATCGGACAGGTCGGTCAGCACATTGATGCCGGGCCGCGCCGGTGCAGCCGCCCACTCCCTGGGGACACCGCTGGTCGTTGACCCGTAGGCAAAGACCAGCACCCTGCCCCGGCCCGGAATCCCGAAGACGGCCGGACGCTCGGCCTCGGCCAGGTCGCGCCCGGCGCCGGTCTGTTGTATGCCTGCCGCTTCCAGGGTTTCCAGGGTTTCTCGCAGGCCTTCGGTGCCCCAGTCAAGCACGTGATTATTGGCGAGAACGCTGCAGTCGATGGAGGCGGCGGAAAGGACGGCGCTGTTGCGGGGATGCATCCGGTAATTGATTCCCTTGGGCTGATAATCGTCGCTGGTGGTGATGGCCGTTTCCAGGTTGATGATCCTCAGGTCCGGCTTGACCGTTTCCAACACGGACAAGGCGTCTCCCCAGATGTAGGCCGCCGCCGCCGGCCTGGTGATCGGCCCGTTGACCTCTTCGGCCAACTCCACATACACACGGGCATCCCGGACATAGGACTCATGAAGCGCCGAATCAACGGGATGGGGAAGAATCTGATCGACTCCCCTGCCCGTCATCACATCGCCGCAGAGAAAAAGGGTGATCGCCGGTTGTTCCATTTCCACCTCCTGATCGGCTGCGGTGACATTTATTGTCTCCTGACTGGATAAAAGCCACATGCCTCCCGCAATTGCCAGAAAAATAATCCCAACGATGCCAGGCGAAAGGGAAACGCGTCTTTGCATAAGCAGGCAGGTCAAGGAACCGGCAGGTCGTCCGTTTGAATTTATGAACTCAGCTGTCGCGGAATGGTTCAAAAGCAGGGACTTGGGATTTTCTCGCCGCCTTTGCGAGGGATACGTCAAGTGTGGCGAGGGGAAGATCGAGCCTCATGGCAAGGTCCAGGTATGATGCGTCATACGTTGAAAGTCCTTGTTCCCGCGCGAGCGCAACGATCTCCTTGAGCATCCGTTCCGGGGTTTCCTGTTCGACGGTGATGGGCAACCCCCCCAAAAGGACAAGAAAGCGGGCGATCGCTGCCCGGCTGAGTCGTTTTTTTCTTTCCGCTGCAAGCAGGACATTGCCTACCTCAAGCGGCCAAATTGCAGGGACAAAGGCTTCGCAGGATTCAAGGCTTTCGAGAACAGCCTCCGCGTAGCTGTTTCCTTCGTCCTCGAAACACCACGCCATAACGACCGAATTGTCGACCACAAACCGTGTGGACATCAGCGCCTTCCTTCCTCGATCATTTCACGGATGGAAATCCCTTCGAGGCTCCGGCCGCTTCGGAACCGTTTCAACTGATCGATAACGTCGCGGACCGGCATCTTTTTCGAGGAATCAGCGGGTTGCAGAGTTGCCACAGGCACCCCGTGCTTTGTGATCGTTATTTTTTCACCCTTGGCGACACGCTCCAGGAGTTGAGTGAGGTGTGTTTTCGCCTCATAGGTTCCCACGGTTTCCATAAAAGCACCTCCAAACAAACCAGTCTGCAACTAGTCTAAATCGCCCCACCCGGAAAAGCAAGTTGTTTCCTTTTCAAATAAAAAAGACCTTGCTTCATCCTTGCCTCCAGCCTCCGGCGCTCCTGATTCAGGATTCCCGATACATGCCGGAAGTAATTGAATAGCGGCGGATGATTTTCTGCAGGGCAGCCCTGGTCAGGCCCGGGCGTTCCGCGGNGCGGCCCTTGACACTTTACCCCGGTTTCTCCGGGGAGCTGGGCCACACAAGGTCATGCCGGCCGGAAAATTCCTTTGCCAAATGGAGATATATCCTCCTTCCCTGATCGCGTTTCAATCCCCGGCGCGAAAGCCGGCGGCGCCCTTCAAGCCTGCGGCACACCGTTTTCACAGGAGTGTTGGCCCACCCCCGATACGGCCACGAACCGGGTCTCGTGGTCAACCGAGAACCGCACGGGCAGGAACTGCCGGATTACCTGGACGTTGGTGGTCAGATGACTGGTGAGCTCCTCGGCCGTCAACTGTGAATCCCCCCGGGCCAGCGCCATATAGAGCAGGATCTGGTCCGCCAGGTGTCTGTCCACCGATCCCGGTCCTTCCTCAAAACTGAGCCACTGCCGGCAGAGTTCATCGGCCACCTGTTCGGCCGGCCGGCCTCTTTTGCCGAGCACGCTGAAGCCGGCCAGGCTTTCCTCGTACTCCGCCCTGAGGAAGAGAACATTGCCCTGTCCCGGGGAGGGGGCGGCTTCGAAGCGCCCGGCAAAAGCATACCCCTTTTCCCCGAGGCAGGTCCGCACCCGCATCTCCTCGCGGTCAACGATATGCAGCGGCAGTCCGGCCAGTCCCATGGTCAGGGTCAGGCCGTGCAACCGGCCCCGCCGGGGAACCTGCAGGGCCCGCAGGCTTCGGCACGGTGTGATGCGAATGGTGCATGCGCCGCCTCCCCGGGGATACCAGCCCCACCGATCGAGAACGGCCTCGACCTTCCCGCCCATGCGGCGCAGAAAGGGCAGAAATACGTCTCTCAGGTAATGAAAAACCGGGCTGAAGGGCACATGGGTTCCCCCCTCCAGGACCAGGGTGGATGGCCTGGGGGCGAACAGCAGGGGCGGCAGCAGCGCGGCGGCCAGCAGGGTAACGGAACCCGCCGTTCCGATCCTGAACCGGTAATTGCCGCCCGTGATTCCCCGGGGGGCAAACGACAGGGAAGACGAGTTCTCGCGGTCGCCGGTCAATTCCGCTCCGGTGACCGTTGCCAGCGCCCTGGCCGCGGCCAGGTGCTGGGGGCGAAGCCCCGGTCTGCTGCGGCTCTGCCTGATGTTATGGATCTCCAAGGGGCGCTGGAGCAGGGCGGCAAGGGAAAGAGACGTGCGCAGGACCTGCCCCCCGCCCTCCCCGATGTTGCCGTCAATGACAATGCGGTTGCCCATGAGCTTTTCCCAATGATCAGGCATCCTGAACGGTTGGTCGCCTCCTCTTCTTACAACTCTACCCTCTCATGGGGAAAATAACCAGATTTCGATGCCGATGAGTCTGCATCCCTGTCACCTGTCCTCTGTCTTCTGAACTTCTGGATTTCAACTGCCGACTGCCGGCTGCAGACTGCAGACTGCCGACTGATACTTGTAACTCACGGCGAAGCCGTATTCTGTCTTCTGTGCTTGGTCTTCTGATTTCTGGCATGCGGCCGTCAGCATCATCATGAACAGGAGGATGCAGAGCAGCAGATAAAACAGAAAGACCACCGGCCAGCGGCCCAGCATCCTTTCCAGCCGGACGGGGCTGCTGGAACGAATGAATCTCCGCAGTCCGTGCTGCCGGAGCGGTTCTCGCACGATTCTGCCCTGCAGGCGCTCCAGGGAGTCCGTCAACGATGTCAACTGGTACAGAAACCTGACATGCACCCAACGGACCAGGTCGTCAAAATCGGCTGACGCACTGCCCCTTCCCGGCAGTCTGCCGCCGGCACAAAACCAGAAATAAGCAAGGACGACGCCGAGCGCCACCGGCCACAACGACTGCAGAGCAGCTTCGGCCTGCAGGGAATGACCGGCCAGGTCCCGCAGGGGCTGCCACATCCACGGCACCAGGACGACCCCGGCTGCACTCAGCACCCATAGCCAGGCGATGACGGTTATTTTTCCGCTGCGGGCGGGTCTGTTCCGCATCCTGAGCTGTCTGATGCAGTGCAGCATCAGGATCGTTGTGCCCACCGAACTGAGCGGCAGAAAAACCGTACCGAAAACATACCAGGCATCCCCTCCCAGGAGGGCAAGTTCCTTCAGGGCTCCCTTGATCATCGCCCCGCTGGTCAGAGGGAGGCCCGCCAGCGAGAGGCACGGCGCCAGCAGGACGGCGACAAGAATCGCTTCGGCCGGCCGTCCGCCCCGGTCAACCAGATCATAACCGAGGAACAGACTGGTCTTGGCCAGGGAATGGTGTACGGCGAACAGGGTCATGAGGATCGGAGCCGACATGCCCGCATCCTTGGACAGCAGGCCGTAACCGGCAATGAGGGTGACCAGGCCCATCTGGCTTATGCTGGAAGAGGCCAGCACCCGCCCGGCCCTGTCCTGGTACAGTCCGAAAAGGACACCGTAAAGCGCTGCAGCCGCTCCCATCACGATAAAAAATATGCCACCCCCGGGCAGCGCAACATGGCCGAAGGGAAAAAACCGCAGCCAGCCGAGAATGCCGGCATTGACCATGGCCCCGGCCAGGGCGGTGGCGCCGGGAACAGGCGCCTGCTGGTAGGAAAGCGCCATCCAGGACTGAAAAGGCAGCGCCCCGACCTTGACGCCGAAGGCAATGAACAGGAGGATTATCAACAGGGGGGACAGATCGGCGGCAGGGATGGCCCCGGCCATGGGGATCTCTCCCCCCACCGACAGGAGGACCAGTGCGGTGAACATGGCCAGTTCGGAAAGGAAAACAAGGACCAGGTAGACGCGGCCCGCCTTGGCGGCCATGTCCGTCCGATTATGAATGACCAGGCCGTAGGCGCTGAAGCTCATCAGGGCGAAGAACAGGTAAAAATCCAATATGTCCCGGGCCAGGATCAGGCCGAAATTGCCGCCCATGGAAGCCAGGAAATACCCGGCAAAGCGGTGCCGGTGCGGGTCGTCCTGGAGTTTTTCCCAGGCCGCCAGGGCGGCGAAGAGCCAGACACAGACCGATATCCCTAAAAAAATCCGGCCGCTCGCGTCGATGCCCATGGTGCCGCCCATGAAAAACCACTTCACCTGTATCTCCAGCCCGGGCGCAACCAGCAGCACCGCCAGCAGGGCAGGCAGAACGGCCAGGGGCATCAGCCGGAAGCTCCATTTCCGGAGTGAGCGGACGCAGCAGCCGGCAGCCAGCAGCAGGGGAACGCCGGCCACCAGTGACAGCCCGGCCTCGTTCATGAAATTCTGGAGCGCTGGCAGAAGCATCAGTGGCTGTAATCCTCGACCACAAATTTCACCCAGGTCAGGGGGCTGAACTGGGCGTTGGCAATGACCCCCGCCGCAATAACCGCCAGGGCGGTGACCAGCGGGGGAATCAACAGCATCCAGTGGGTTTCCAGCCTGCCGAAATTTCTTTCCTGCGGCCAGGGCCCCTGCTGTTTCCCAAACCAGGCGGTGATGATGACCGGCAGAAAATAGGCGCCGTTGAGCAGGCTGCTGACGATCAGCACCATGACCACCCACCAGTTGCCCGCCCCCAGAGCGCCGAGGCAGAGATACCATTTGCTGATGAATCCAATGGTCGGCGGAATGCCGATCATCCCCAGGGCGCCCACGGTGAAGGCCGCCATGGTGAGCGGCAGGCGGCGTCCGACCCCGGCCATTTCACTGATCTTGTGAATGCCGAGGGTCTCGGCAAGGTTGCCGGCACAGAAAAAGAGGGTTATCTTCATCAACCCCTGGTGAATGAGATGGACCAGGCCGCCTATGAGCGCCAATCTATGATCGGCCAGACTGACCCCCAGGGTGATATAGGAAACCTGGCTGACGGTGGAAAAGGCCAGTCTCTGCTTGAGGCCGTCCTGCTGGAACGCCCTGAGGGAGCCCCATATTACGGTGGCCGCGGCAATGGCCATGAGCCATGGCATGAGGCCGAGTTGGATCATATTGTTCACCCCGAACACGTCCAGCACGATGCGGGTGATGCCGAAGGCACCGGCCTTGACCACCGCCACCGCGTGCAGCAGGGCGCTTACCGGGGCCGGGGCTATCATGGCCTGGGGAAGCCAGCCGTGCAGCGGCACCAGCACCGCCTTCACCCCTACCCCGACAATCATCAGCAGAAGAATGCAGCGCAGGACGGGCGATTCCCTTTCGACCAGTTGCGGGGTCAGGCCCGCGGCGCTGAAATCGGCCGGTCCGGCCAGCGTGTGCAGCCAGATGACCGCGAACAGGAAAACCCCGCCGCCGCCGAAGGCATAGACGAGGTATTTGCGGCCGGCCCGCAGGGATTCAACGGTCCCGCGGTGGATGATCAGTGGGTAGGTGGTCAGGGTGAGCATTTCGTAGAACAGCAGGAAGGTGACCAGGTTGCCGGCCATGGCGATGCCGATGGTCACGGTCACGCACAGACTGAAGTAACCGAAGAAGTGACTGCGATGCGGGGAGCCCTCCAGATATCCCACCGCGTAAATGGTCGTCAGCAGCCAGAGGACGCTGGACAGGGTTGCGAACATGGCGGACAGGGGATCGGCGTTGATAAACAGCTCCACCCCTTCCATGAGTTCCAGCCGCATTTGAAATATCCTGCCGTAATAAATGGCAAGATCCATGATGACGACGAGCACCATTTTCAGCCCGGCGCCGAACAAGTTGAGACCGGTCCGTAGGGCCGCGCTCCGTTCCGGCAGCATGAAAATGATGACCCCGGGGAGGAAGGAACTCATCAGGATGCCGACTATCAGTCCGTTCTCCCAGCTCACGGCCCTCCTCCCAGGGACATCGCGGTCCGCACCATTTCGCCCGCTTCAAGGAGCCGCAGGGGATATGGCGCTATGAGGCCCAGCAGCAGGGAGATAAGGGCCATGATCAAGGCTGGCCATTCCAGGAGACCGGCCCGACGCCTGACTATGACCGGCTTGTCGGGTGGAATGACAAAAAGCTGCGCCACCAC
>JALHJD010000516.1 GCA_022837185.1 Desulfobacteraceae bacterium | reverse complement strand
ATGGAGCCTTACGCCATGCCCCGCCGGATCAGGATCGTTGCCTCCATCGGCCGGAGCGCCACCGGCAAGATCGACTTTAAACGCATCGAACAGATCTTTCTTGCCGAAAAAGACAGGAACTGACCGGCTGCCGCCGGAAGTCCTAAAATAATTTCTCCCAGCCGCCGTACCAGCGAAGGATTCTTATCCCAGCCGCAAAGCCCTCTCTCGTCCATTTTTTTCTTCGACAAGATATTTATTGACAAATTTCGATAATCGGCTATACTCCGCCCAGTTTACGTTAAGTGGTTTCATTGCAGCACTTGATTGGGAATTATACACCGCGCCGCGCGGGGTTTTGCAAAGGACGGCGGATCCGGTGCATAAGATACAATTTATGGCGAGGTGCTCCTATGTCAGAGTTTGTCCACAAGACCATCGGAAAGGTTGTTTGCGAAACAGCCGAACGTTTTCCCGAACATCCGGCGCTCATTGCTCCCCAGTTTCAGATCCGTCAAACCTACCGCGAGCTCTACGAGCGGTGCCGCCAGACGGCCAAGGGCCTGATGGCGCTGGGCGTGCAGAAGGGGGACCACGTCTCCGTCTGGACGACCAACATCCCCGAGTGGGTTTATCTGCAGGCCGCCCTGGGCATGATCGGCGGCGTGCTCGTCACCATCAACACCAACTACCAGTCTCATGAACTCCAGTACATTCTCAAACAGTCCGACACCACCACGCTGTTTCTGATCGAGGCCTACCGCGACACCAGCTTTTACGACACGGCGCGCCGCGTTCTTCCCGAACTGGATGCGCACCCGGCCGGTAAGTTGGCGTCCGCGAACCTGCCGCTGCTTAAAAACGTCGTTTATATCGGACCGCGCCCCGAGACGCCCGGCATGTTTCATTTTGCGGACATGATTGAAAGAGGCCGGTCGGTTTCCGACGCCGAGCTCGACCGCCGGATGGCTTCGCTTTCCCCCGACGACGTGATCAACATGCAGTACACTTCAGGCACCACGGGATTTCCCAAGGGTGTGATGCTCACGCATGTCAATATCGT
>JALHJD010000515.1 GCA_022837185.1 Desulfobacteraceae bacterium | reverse complement strand
ACGGACCGCGAGTTCGGCAACGGCGCCATGAACAAGCCGATCTACATGATGAAAATGATCGCCAAGACGGATTCGGAGAAGTACCGCCAGCTCCAGGACGAATTCGGCGCGTATCGCTTCAAGCTGGTGATCAATCAGGTGCGCAAGCATGACAATACGTCGCTGGGGCTGCAGATGAGCCGGATGATGGAACGGCATCTGGGGCTGCATGTTGAGTTTGCGGGCAATGTGTCGTATGACGACCATGTCCACGACGCCATCTGCCAGCAGGTTTGTTTTCTGGAGCGCTATCCCTACACCAAAACAGCCGGGGATCTGCGGGAAGTGGGCAGGCAGGTCGCTCAGGATGCGGGCAAACAACTGATATTCCATTATGTGTAGCTCCGGCCCTGCCGCCGGGCGAAGCAAGGGGGATCTCATGCAAAAGGGTTTTGACCAGCTCAGCTATTATGAAATGCTGGACATCCGGCCCGACGCAGCGCCTTTCGAAGTGCGCCACGCCTATAACGCCGCGCTGCAGATCTACCAGCCGGGCGCCCTGGCCAGTTACTCGTTTTTTTCCGAAGAGGAAAGACAGGAGATTCTGTCGCTTCTCGAAACGGCCTACCGGACGCTGATCAGCGATCAGGCCAGAAAAGAATACGATGAGGAACTGATCCGCCGGGGAGAACTCGACGTCCGGACCGAAACGCCGTTGTCGCCGCGGAAAGCGGCGTCCTGCTTCGAGATCAGCCGCGCGCCGGTCGTAAAATCGTTCAACAACAATACGCCGGACTACCGGGACAGAATTCGCCAGAGCGAACGCATCAGCGCGATTCTGACCAAGGGCGAACTGAGCGGGGCGGATTTGAAGCAGATCCGCACGGAGCTGGGCGTGGCGGTGGAGCAGATCGCCGAAGAAACGAAGATCCGCCGGGACCACCTGCTCAATATGGAGGAGGACCGCGTTGCACGCCTGCCGGCGACCGTCTTTCTCAAGGGATTTGTCAAATCCTATCTGAAATGTCTGTGCGTGGAACCGGTGGAGGAGCTCAGCGCCCGCTA
>JALHJD010000514.1 GCA_022837185.1 Desulfobacteraceae bacterium | reverse complement strand
TATAAGCCGCTCGGGATCGCGCGTCCGGAAGAGGCGGACGCAACCCCTGCCGAAGGCCCCCTCTCCGGGCGCTTTCGAAACGCTTTCGCAGGCCGTTTTCCCCTGTCGGACAGAGAAAAATGTTTCTTGACTATCCCCCCTGATTGTGACCATGTGCTTTCTCACAACGCGTGTTATTTTTTAGAATACCGATTTTTGTTGTTTTTAAACGATGAGACGCAACCACCTGCAACGCTGTTTGTTTGGGTGGTTTTTGTTTAACCGCCCGCCGGGACAAATCTTTGCAAACCGCGGGCGGAGACGATCCGTCGGACCAGGCAGGTCCGGCCAGGTGAGGCACGCAGGCCCTCCCTTCAACCTTCCTTCTCAATCGGGAGCGAGGCGGGGATGATGACGATGCTTCGTTAATCCCTCCGGGGAAATGAAGGTTTACCACGTGCCGGCGAGCCGGCACAAAAGAAAGGGAGAAATAAAATGAACAAGAATTTATATGTCGGCAACCTGTCGTTCAAGATTACGGATGAAGACTTGAGAGCGAATTTCGCGGAAGCAGGAGAAGTCGCCTCCGCCTCCATCATCAAAGACAAATTCACCGGCCAATCCAAGGGATTCGGCTTCGTGGAAATGAAAACGGAAGAAGGCGCCACCCAGGCCATCCAGAAATTCAACGGTGGCGTCCTCGACGGCAAAACCATCACCGTCAATGAAGCCAGGCCGAAAAAGGAATTCGGCCAGGGCGGCGGGTCCCGCGGCGGCGGTTTCCGGCGTGACAATCGCGGCGGATCGGGCAACCGCGGCAATCGTTACTAGCGAGAGAAACTCCTGAACGGTTCAGAAGGAGCAGACAGGCTTTGCCTGTCTGCTCCTTCTTTTTTTACATCAGCCGGCTGACTTTACTTTCCGGCCGGCCGCTTTGTTTCCGGCGCTTTGTTTCCGCCGCACAAGAAAAAAGAGGAGGAAGGCCGCCAGGAAAAACGCCGCGGCCACGGCCGGCAGCCACCCGTTGACCAGCACGAAGGAAAAACCGACGAGCGGATACAGGGCC
>JALHJD010000513.1 GCA_022837185.1 Desulfobacteraceae bacterium | reverse complement strand
ACATCATCTCACTTATGACCGAAGGCTGAACCCTATCCACTTTCTCGCTATACCAAACGCTCCAATCAGTCATCTCGTCCCCTCCATATGTAAGGCGATGTGCGACATGTCGCAACCATTTTACCATGGAAGAACGCGCCTCGTTCCGTTAAAATGATCTTGCATCGCAATTAGAGGCTTTCCGTTAAGGGGGCGGATAGGCGCATTGAAGGGGGCCAAATATGTGGCGTTGGCGTTGGGCATAGCGGCTGTATCCACGGGAGCGATCTTCGTCCGCTTGGCGGAGGCCCCCGCGATCGTGACAGCGGCTTATCGTATGGGGATAGCCTCGCTTTTGCTTGCGCCTTTCGCGCTCGCAAAAGCAAGAGGCGAGATAGTGCGCCTCGGCGCAGCAGAATGGCGAGCGGTTTTATCCGCCGGAGTTTTTTTGGCGCTGCACTTCGCCACGTGGATATCCTCCCTCGACTATACGACCGTCGCAAGCAGCGTTGTGCTGGTAAACACCAATCCCCTGTGGGTGGGGCTGCTTTCGCTCATCTTGGGAAGGGATCGCCCTTCGAGCCTCACCAAGGCGGGCATACTCCTAAGCGTCTTGGGGGGTGTGGTTATCGGGGCCGGGGACCTCGCCCTGGGGAAAGGGGCGCTTTGGGGAGATTTCCTGGCTTTGGCGGGAGGGTGGTTTTGCGCCCTCTACATATGGATGGGGCGCAGCGTGCGGCCGCACATGACGCTCTTGTCTTATACGACGCTCTGTTACAGCACAGCCGCTGTTATACTTTGGGCTTTGCTGCTCGCCCTCAGGCTCCCGGTGACGGGATACTCAATGGAGACATGGGCGGCATTTTTCGCCCTCGCAATAGTACCGCAGCTTTTGGGGCACAGCACCTATAACTGGGCGCTGCGGTATTTTTCGGCCAACTTCGTGGCCGTTGGGCTTTTGGGAGAACCGGTGGGAAGCAGCATACTGGCCTATTTCATATTAAAAGAGGGCATAACGATGGCGAAATTCGCAGGCGGGGCGTTGATCTTGGCCGGCATATACTTAGCGTC
>JALHJD010000512.1 GCA_022837185.1 Desulfobacteraceae bacterium | reverse complement strand
CAAAATCGCTCGCGAAATTGCAGAATCCCGTCCAGTATGGCAGCCAGGGACAGGTGTCTGTGCGGGCGGTTGATCTGCCGCCATTCACGCTCTGCAACCGCATCTACCTTCAAAGATACCCAATCGGCCAGCAGCAGGTCTGCTTGCACGCTGGGCTCGCTTATTAAGGAGGCGTTGGAAATCACCGCGATGGGAATGTGGAAGGCTTTCAACGCTTCGATCAGCTTACCCAGGCCGTTATCCAGCGCGGGCTCCCCATCCGGCACAAACGTCAGGTAGTCCACCGTCCGGCCTGCCCTGGCGGCTTCGGAAATTTTTTGCTTCACCTCGCAGACGACCTGTTCCACCGGGTAAAAGTCACGACGCTTCACTTCCAGCGCGGTTGTCCTGCCCACCTGGCAATACACGCAGGAATACGGGCAGTGCTTGGGTGGGATGTTGTTGATCCCCAGGCTGAATCCTAAGCGGCGGGAGGGAATTGGGCCAAATGCCAACATCTCGTTTTCCTTTCTTCCCAGCGTATGGGTATGTCAGGGTTCGGTGATGGTCTTCAGGATTGCATTGAGGTCATCGGCCTGGATGTAGTCCGTCACCGTGATTTGCTGCCCGGCAACCCCCGGCGTCTCTTGCACCGCCTGCAGGATCATCAGCGCCAGCGGCACGGCGATGGGACAGAGCGGCGAAGAAGGACGGAATTGGTAGGTGACCTTCTCGCTGTTATCTACGCGGAGGTCTTGCACCAAATGCATCCGGATTACATCCACGCCGGTTTCGGGGTCAATGACGCCCTTTAGTTTTTCCAACACGGCTTCTCGCAGGATTTCCGGGTTCATGAAGGCTGCTCCTTCAGGGAATAAAGTTCTTGCAGGCTCTTTCCCCATATTTTCCGGATGGCCTGGGCGGAGGGCGATTTTGGGAACGCGCTTGTGATTGGCAGGCCCAAGAGCATCGCCTGAGGAATGCGCTCATCGAAGGGGATTTCCCCAAAAACCGCGAGGCCCTGCCCGGCCGCATATTCCCGGATTTCCCTGCTGCCCTGCGGGTAGAGATCGG
>JALHJD010000170.1 GCA_022837185.1 Desulfobacteraceae bacterium | reverse complement strand
CGGGGAATCGTCGCTCGGATACACTTTCGGGCGCGTAGTCGTCGATATGCTCCAGGCCGATGGACAGCCTGATAAAGTCCGGTGAAACCCCCGCCGACAACTGTTCGTCCGGAGTCAATTGCGCATGGGTGGTCGAGGCCGGATGGATGGCCAGACTTTTCGCGTCACCGATGTTTGCCAGGTGGCTGAACAATTCGAGGCTGTTGATGAACCGTTTCCCCGCCTCGAGCCCTCCCTTGATGCCAAAGCCGACAAGGGCCCCGTATCCGCGGGGGAGATATTTTTTTGCCAGGCCGTGGGTCGGATGGTCTTCCAGGCCGGGGTAGCGAACCCAGGCAACCCGGCCGTGCTGCCGCAGATATTCGGCCACGGCCAGTGCGTTTTCACTGTGGCGCTCCATCCTCAGGGGCAGGGTTTCAATGCCCTGGAGCAGGAGAAAACTGTTGAAGGGAGAAAGACACGCCCCGGTGTCGCGCAGCAGGATAGTCCGGGCCCGGATCACATAGGCGGCCTTGCCCACTGCTTCCGCCCAGACAACACCGCCGTACGACGGATCAGGCTCCGTGAGCATGGGAAACTTTGCCAGCGCCTTCCAGTCGAACCTGCCGGAATCGACGATCACCCCGCCGATGGAATTGCCGTGTCCGCCGCAGAACTTGGTCAGGGAATGGACGACTATGTCGGCGCCGAAATCAAAGGGGCGGCACAGAAACGGGGTCGGCACGGTATTGTCGACAATAAGGGGAACCCCGGCGGCGTGGGCCGTTGCGGCTATCTGTTCCAGATCGGGCACATCCAGGCCGGGATTGCCGATCGTTTCAACAAACATGCACTTTGTCGCCCCGGTGACGGCGGCGGCATAGTCCTCGGGCCGTCCGCCGGGGACAAAGGTGGTTGTAATGCCGTATCGGGGAAGGGTGTGATGGAACAGGTTATAGGTCCCCCCATACAGGCTGGAGGAGGAGACCACATGATCGCCCTGCCCGCAGATGTTGAGCACCGCATACGTAATAGCCGCGGACCCGGAGCTGACGGCCAGGGCGCCGACACCTCCTTCCAGCCCGGCCATGCGCCGTTCCAGGACATCCGTGGTCGGGTTCATGATCCGGGTATAGATATTGCCGGTGGCTTCCGGAGCAAAATCTTCCGGCCGCAGGCCCTCGGTGTCCAGATTGAGCCGGGGGGCCCAGACTTCGGGCTTCAGGCTGAACAGGCCGGCAGCGTCTTCCGTGTCGGCAAAAACATAGCTGGTGGTCTGGTAGATCGGCACCGCGCGGCTGCGGGTTGCCGGATCCGGCGTCTGGCCGCCGTGCAGGGCTATGGTTTCCGGTTTCATTTCTTTCATCATGTTTCTCTTGGCTGAATGAACGGCTGGTTGTTCAACGAAGCTGCCGGCCTTTTTGTTCCGCGGCCGGCCCGGCTGCCTGCCGGCATCTTGCGCGTAAACTATTCAAGTTGTTACCACGTTGTGGTTCACCGTGCAAGAAAAAACACACTGCGCCGGGGAAGGCCGGATACCTGTTTGTGTTTGACAGTTCCCGCCGCCGTCATTATACATCTTCCCTGTCGCCGATGAAAAATCCTGTTTACATGCCATGACCCTTCTGCTCAACTGCCAGGACATAAGCAAATCCATAGGACCCCGCAAACTGTTCGAATCGGTGTCCTTCGCCGTCAACAGGGGGGACCGGCTCGGGATCATCGGGGCCAACGGTTCGGGCAAAACCACCCTGGCGCGGATCCTCTGCAACCTCGAGTCCCCTGACAGCGGCAGGATAACGGTGGGCGCCAACCTCCTTGTCGGCCTCCTCGCCCAGGAAGAATCCCTGGACGGTGAACTCTCGCCCGTGCAGGTTCTGCTGGGAGACCTCGACGGCCAGGGGCTTGACGAAACAGAGCGCTACGGCAGGGTACGGGCCATGCTCAGCCGGGCTGAATTCGACCGGTATGACGATCCGGTCCGCGCCCTGTCCGGCGGGTGGCGCAAACGGCTTGCCATCTGCCGGGCCCTGATCCGGGAACCGGACCTGCTGGTCATGGACGAACCGACCAACCATCTTGACCTTGCGGGCATTCTCTGGCTGGAAAAACTGTTGACGACCGGTTTTCCCGGTTGTCCCGCGGCTTTTGTCATGATCAGTCATGACCGGTTTTTTCTTGATGCCGCCGCCACGCGAATCATCGAACTCTCCTCCCTGTATCCGGCCGGTTTTCTTGAAACCGGGGGCGGCTACAGCCAGGCGCTGCGGGCCCGAGAACAGTTTGCCGCCCAACAGCTGGATCTGCAATCCCGCCTGGACAACAAACTGCGGCGGGAAACCGAATGGCTGCGGCGAGGCCCGAAGGCGAGAAGCACCAAGGCACGGTACCGGATCGAGGAAGCCGGACGGCTTCAGAACGAGTTTGCCACGGTCAGGTCGCGCAACAGCGCCCGGCGGGACATGGACATCGAATTCGAGGCCACCGGGCGCCGGACCAGGAAGCTGCTCGAAGCCCGCGGGATCGCCAAGGCATACGGCGGCAGGGTGCTGTTCGAAGACCTCGACCTCGTCCTTTCACCCGGCACCCGCCTCGGCCTGCTCGGTCCCAACGGCTGCGGCAAGTCGACCCTGATGCAGGTCCTCGCCGCCGCGGGCCCGGGGGACGGACCGCTGCCGGACAGCGGCGGGATCAGGACCGCCGTCGGCGTCAATATCGCCTATTTCGCCCAGGACCGCGCCGCCCTGAACCTGCAGGACACGTTGCGGCAGGCCTTGGCCCCGGAAGGAGAAACCGTGGTCTATCGGGACCAGCCCCTGCATGTCGTCACCTGGGCCCGGAAGTTCCTCTTCCGGCCCGACCAGCTTGACACACCTGTCGGCAGCCTGTCCGGCGGGGAGCAGGCGCGAATCCTCATCGCCGGGCTGATGCGGCTGCCGGCGGACATTCTGCTGCTCGATGAGCCGACCAATGACCTCGATATTCCCGCCCTCCAGGTGCTTGAGGAGGGTCTGCTTGATTTTCCCGGGGCAATCGTCCTGGTGAGCCACGACCGCTATCTGCTCAACAGGGTCTGCACCCGTTTCCTCGGTTTTACGGGCAACGGCGGGGTCGGTTTTTTCGCCTCTTTCGAGCAATGGCTCGATGCGCTCCGGGAACGGAGCAAACCCGAGAAACAGAATCCGGGCCCGCCGAAAAAAACGAGAAAAACAGCCGGCCGTCTTTCCTACCTCGACCAGCGGGAATATGATGCCATGGAGGACGTCATCTCGCAGGCCGAGGCGGAAGAACAGTCCATCCGGCAGGTCATGGAACAGCCGGAGGTCCTCTCCGATGCGGTGCAGCTGGAGGAATGCTGGCGCCGTCTGGAAACCGTCCGGGCGGAAATAGACCGGTTGTACCGGCGATGGGATGAACTGGAAACCATCCGCAGCGGGCCGGCCCGGTAACGGCGTACTGCGGCGCAGGCCGTCTACTCCTTCATCGTGATATGAACCTGGCCATCCCCGACGGTGATGGACTTCACGCCGTCGGCAAAGGCCTTCCAGAATCCCCGCTCGGCGCCGAATTCCTGCACCAGGTCGATGTTCTTCAAACCGCCCAGCCAGGCATTGGGCACCGGCACGCCCATCAGGCTGACGCCCTTGAGCTTGACGATCGGCCGCCCCTCGCGGTACGCCACTTCCACACCGGCCCTTGCCCGCAGAACCTTGCCGCCGAAGACCGGAAAATCCGGGTCAACCGGGACCAGGAGCCTGGCGGAGACCAGGTTGTCGGCCAGGTCAACGGCGAACTTGTCCGCCAGATCCGTGTTGGTCGCGATCAGGGCATTCAGCTCCCTCTCCGAAAAAGTGACCTCCCGGTCGGCGGCCTCCTCCGTGTAGGCCTGGGGCTGCAATCTGCCCTCCGGTGTAAAATCCGGTTCGGGGGTTTTTGTTTTTGCCGGCGGATCCGCGCCGGGAGGCTGCATGCCGGTCACCGCTTCCACCCGGTCCAGCTTGGCTTCCAGCACCTGCTGCTCAGCCGGAGACAGAACCACCGGCTTGAACGGCCTGGGATAGAGGTAGAACCAGGCAGCGGTCATCGTCACCGCCGCGGTCAGAACCACAACGGCCGCCACGATGCCCAGGACCTGCAATCCGGTAAATCTTTTTTTCCTTTCTTTTTGTTCGACGTCGCTGGTAGTGTTCACGGGATGCTCCTCAACAGGTGAATAAATTTTTATGGATATATTATACCTCCCGGGAGATGCTTCTGTCTGCCAAAATATTCCGGTTTCCGGTCCGGACCGGCATGCACACGGGAAAGGAGAGCCATGAATGGTTATCTTATTTTCATCCTCGCCGTCCTGCTCATCGGCTACCTGCTGGATACCGTTGTCTCCCTGCTCAACCTCCGGGCCCTGAGCCCGGTTCTACCCCCGCAATTCGCCGATACATTCGATGAAGGGCAATACGCCCGGTCGCAGGAATATACCCGGGCCACCACCCGCTTCGGACTGATCCGCAACAGTGTTTCCACCCTGCTGACCGTTTTTTTTATCCTGGTGGGCGGCTTCAACTGGGCGGACCTCACGGTCCGCTCGCTGGGCCTGGGCAGCATAGCCACGGGGCTGCTTTTCACCGGCCTGATCGTCCTGCTTGCCGCCGTGGCCGGGCTGCCTTTTTCAATCTATGCCACCTTCGTCATCGAGGAGCGCTTCGGCTTCAACAAGACCACGGTCCGGACCTTCGTGCTTGACATCATCAAGTCTATTGCCCTCAGCGTGGTCCTGGGCGCCCCCCTGCTGGCCTTCGTCCTGTGGTTCTTCGAGACCGGCGGACCCTTGGCCTGGCTGTACTGCTGGCTGGCGGTCGTCGCCTTCACCGTCATTGTCCAGTTTCTGGCGCCGGTCTGCATCATGCCGCTGTTCAACAAATTCACGCCGCTGCCGGACGGGGAGCTGAAGGACCGGATCATGCAGTACGCCGGAAGGCAGCGGTTCAGGATAAAGGGCATTTACACCATGGATGGGTCAAAACGCTCAACCAGGCTCAATGCCTTTTTCACCGGATTCGGCAGGTTCCGGCGGATTGTCTTTTTCGACACCCTGATCGACAAACTCACCGCCGGCGAACTTGTCGCCGTGCTGGCCCATGAAATGGGGCATTACAAAAAGCGGCACATTTTCAAAATGCTGGCCGTCGCCATTGCGCAGACCGGGATCATGTTCCTTGTTCTTTCCCTGTTCATCAACAATCAGGGCCTGTTTGAGGCCTTTGGCATGGAGCATCTCTCCATCTACGCCAGCCTCTTTTTCTTCGGCTTCCTGTATACCCCCATCTCCATGTTTCTGGAAATATTCATTCACTTCCTGTCGCGCCGCCACGAATACGAAGCGGATGCCTATGTCGTCGCCACCACCGGGAAGGCCGGGAACCTGATCAGCGGGTTGAAAAAACTGAGCGCCGCCAATTTCGCCAACCTGACGCCCCATCCCCTGCATGTCTTTCTCAACTACAGCCATCCCCCGGTCCTGGACCGCATCCGGGCGCTGGAAACCCGGACCGGTCATGCCGGGGAAAACGGCAAAGACCGATCTTGATGGATTCCGGCCTCGTATGAAGCAGAGGATCTCCACCAGAGCGAGCGGCAAAGGGGGAGAGTGCACAAGCGCAATGCCCCAGGAGTGTGCCGGCACTCGGCTGCCTTCCTGATACCCCCGACGGCGATATTGAACTCCTTCCTATTCATACCTTTTCTTTAATCAAAATTTCCTATTTGACCTATCTTTTCATCCTATGCTACAAACTGATTCTTCTTGCAATAGCGGTGCAAAAACGATAACAGAGGTGTTTTTTTAGGAGGTAGACAATGAAACGGATTATCGCAGTATTCCTGGCCATGGTCGTGACCGGCATTCTCGGCGCTACGGGGACAATTCTGGCCGGAGACTACCGGTACATCACTGCTGATGAACTCAACGCCCGCCTGGAGGCCGGATCGCCGATGATTCTCATCGATATCCAGCCGGCAGAACAGTTCGCCATGACCCACATCGATGGCGCCATCGAAACCAACGCCTTTCCGGTGAAGAGCGAAGAGGATAAAGCCCGCCTGGCCGGGCACCTGCCCTTGATCAACAGCTCCGCCGATGATGTCGTTATACTCTGCCCCAGGGGCGGCGGCGGGGCCAGGGGCGCCTATGATTTATACAAGACCAGCGGCGTCGATGCAAACAGGCTGCTGATCCTGGAAAAAGGCATGGCGAAGTGGCCTTTTCGGACCGTTGCCAAATAAGAGCGGTGAACCACGGCCGCATCCTGCTGATCGTCCTGCTGGCAGCCCTGGCGGCGGTTTTTTTCGCCACCGGGCTCCATGAGCAGGTGACCCTGGCAGGCATCAAGGAGAAGCAGACATTCCTCCAGGATCTCCATGACCGCCGACCGGCGGCCATGACGGCAGCCTTCTCGGCCCTCTACATAGCGATGGTGACGCTCAATCTGCCCGGGGCGCTCGCTCTCGGTCTGGCCGCCGGCGCTGTTTTCGGCACCATTACCGGGACGATCATCATCTCGTTTGCCAGCAGCATCGGCGCGACCCTGGCCTGCCTGCTGTCGCGGCATCTGCTGCGGGACTGGGTCCAGCGCCGTTTCGGCGCCAAGCTGCAACGGGTCAACAGCGGCATCAGGGAGGAAGGCGCCTTTTACCTGTTCGCCCTGCGCCTGATGCCGGTCATCCCGTTTTTCATGATCAATCTGGTCATGGGACTGACGGCCATGCCGCT
>JALHJD010000511.1 GCA_022837185.1 Desulfobacteraceae bacterium | reverse complement strand
ACATACCCCCTCGGCCTGTTCCGGGCCGCGGCCCGGCTGCCGGTTGAGGCCTCCTGCCTGGTGTATCCCAGACCTCTTGACGGTCCCCTGGTGCCGGCGCGAGCCAGGGCGGAGGAAGGGTACAGTGCGGGGGAAAACGACGGTCCCGGAGTGGAGGATTTCGTCGGCCTGGAAGCGTATCAGCGCGGCGACCCGCTGCAGCATATCTCGTGGAAGGCCCTTTCCCGGGGTCAGGGGTTGCACACCAAAAAGTTCGAGGGACAGCTGGGCCGGATCATCTATTTTGATCCCGATGTCCTGACCGGCGATGATCCGGAGCAGAAACTTTCCCGGGTCTGCGCCATGGTGCTCAAGGCCGAGGCCCTCGGTCTGGCCTACGGCCTCCGCATCGGCGAACGGCTGATCGAGCCCGGGCAGGGAGGCGCCCATAAACACCAATGTCTTCAGGAACTGGCGCTGGCGTGGACGTAAGCCGGGTACAACACCCCGATCCCTGCATTCTGCCCATTCTCTGCGCCGTTGCCATCTGCACGCTGCCGCACTTCCCCTACGTGTCCGTCTGGGTCGTGCTGGCCTGCCTGCTCATATGGGGATATGTCGCCCTGGCTTCGCTCCGGGCCTGGAGTCTCCCCTCGGGCAGGGTCACGCGCCTGCTCGCCGCCCTGCTGTTCATTGGTGCCATGACCACCCATGAAGGGTTCACCATTGAGGCCTTCGTCGCCCTGCTGGCGATCATGGTCGCCATGAAGCTCCTGGAGATCAGAAGCCACCGCGACCGGATGATGACGGTCATCCTGTGTTATTTTCTCGTTGCCGGAGGGATGTTCTTCGGTGACTCCATCGGCGCCACCCTCTACAAGCTCTTTTCGATCCTGATCATAACCGCGGTATTGATCCATGTGAACCATCCCGGCGGCCGGGCGGCGAAGCATCTGAAGCCGGCGCTCGTTCTCATGGCCCAGGCCCTGCCGTTGGCCCTGATCCTTTTTCTTCTTTTTCCCAGGGTGCAGGGGGGCATCTGGGGCCGCGGCCATATCAATCTGGCGCGGACCGGCT
>JALHJD010000510.1 GCA_022837185.1 Desulfobacteraceae bacterium | reverse complement strand
AATAGCGGTCGTGCGTCACGGCAATCACGGTTCCTTCATATTTTTGCAGGTGATGCTCCAGCCAGGCCACGGACTCGGCGTCCAGGTGGTTGGTCGGTTCGTCGAGCAGCAGGATATCGGGCTTCTGCAGCAGCAGGCGGCACAGGGCCACGCGGCGGCGTTCTCCGCCGGAAAGCACTTGCACGGGCGTATCGCCGGGCGGACAGCGTAGCGCATCCATGGCCATCTCCAGGCGTGAATCGATATCCCAGGCGTCGAGCGCGTCCATCTTTTCCTGCACGACGGCCTGCCGGTCGCAGAGTTTGGCCATCTCCTCGTCCGACATTTCCTCCGCGAACTTTTCATTGATCGCGTTGTACTCATTGACCACGTCGATTGTGCCCTGGACGCCCTGCTCCACGATCTGGCGCACGGTTTTGGCGTCGTCGAGCCGGGGCTCCTGCTCCAGGTAGCCGACCGTGTAGCCGGCGGACAAAATGGTTTTGCCCAGAAACTCCGCATCGATGCCGGCCAGAATTTTCAAAAGCGAGCTTTTGCCCGATCCGTTGAGGCCGATCACGCCGATTTTCGCGCCGTAAAAATAAGACAGGTAAATGTCCTTGAGCACCGGTTTCTTGTCGTAAACCTTGCTGACGCCGATCATGGAATAGATGACTTTATTTCCTTCGTTGGCCATGCGCCGCTTTTCCTCCCGCGAAGTTCCCGATTTCTAAATGTAGGGGAATATGTTCTGGATGATGATGTTGAAGTTGTCCTGAACCTTGTCGTGACCCTCGATGATACCCATGTGGCCGGGGAAAAGCATTTCAACGTCCAGATCGGAAAGCGTCACAATGCTTTTTTTAAGCTGTGTGCCGTTGCCGCCCGGAAAATCGGTGCGTCCGACGTTTTGCTGAAAAACGACGTCGCCGGAAAAAAGCGCCTTCTTTGCCGGCCAGTAAAGTCCGATGGAGCCGGGCGTGTGGCCGGGGATGGAAATGACCCTGAAAAGCTCGCCGCCCAGTTCGAGCCGCCCGTCCTCGAGCTGCATGTTGATCTGCATCTGCGGAACGGTCATGCC
>JALHJD010000509.1 GCA_022837185.1 Desulfobacteraceae bacterium | reverse complement strand
CGCTGGCCATTCCGGTCACCTCCATTCTCACCTTCCTGGTCTTTCTCGGCTTCATGTTCAGCCTGAGCCCGCTGCTGACCCTGCTGACCGTTATTGTCTACCCCTTCGAGCTGGTGGTCATCCCCCTGCTGCAGCGCCGCTACAACCGGTTCAACAAAAAACGTATCCGCAACACCCGGGCCATGGGCAATATTGTCAACGAGGCGGTTTCCGGCATTCATGAGGTCCACTCCAATTCCAGCTTCGCCCTCGAAGAAAAACGCATGGCCGCCTATGTCGACCGGCTTTACCACATTCTGAAAAAACTCTTCGTCGTCAAATACGGCATGAAGTTCGCCAACAACATGTTCCAGTCCTTCGGCCCCTTCATCCTCTTCCTGGTCGGCGGCTACCTGGCCATTCACGGCCAGTTCACCCTGGGCGCCCTGGTGGCGTTTCTTTCCGCCTATGAAAAAATATATGACCCCTGGAAGGAAATGATGGAATATTACCAGGAATACCAGGATGCGTCGGTGCGCTACCGGCAGATCATGAAGATCTTCGACCTTCCCCCCGAACATCCCCTGCTGCCGGAAGGGCGGGAACCGTACCGGTTGCGGGGCGACATCGAACTGAAGGGGACAGGCTTCTCCGTCGGCGCGGTCAAGCTGTTGGAGGGCATCACGACCAGAATCAGGCCCAACGAACAGATCGCCCTGGTCGGCTTTTCCGGCTCCGGCAAGTCAACCCTGGCCCTGCTGATCGCCCAGCTCTACAATGCGAGCCATGGTTCCATCCTCCTGGACGGCAGGGAGATCAACACCCTGTCCAAGGCGGACATCAGCCGGAACATCACCATGATCTCCCAGCAGCCATTCATCTTCACCGGAACGGTGCGCGACAATCTCCTCTATGCTGTCAGGGCCGGCGGAGATGACAAAAACCTGCCGGACCGGTCCCGTCTGCTGTCCCTGGTGCGGGAGGTCGGCCTCGAGGAGGATATCCTCCGCTTCGGCCTCAATATGGTGCCGCCCCGCGAACGGATCATGCCGCTGCTGGATAAATTCCTGCACATGCGGAG
>JALHJD010000508.1 GCA_022837185.1 Desulfobacteraceae bacterium | reverse complement strand
AACGCACCAGCTACATCGGACGCGTCCGCAATCTGGCGCGCGTGAGCGCGGAACTTTACATGAAACAACGCGAAGAACTGGGATACCCCCTGCTGAAGACCGCGTAAGCCTATACGGGAGAACCTATGAGGAACGAACTGCTTTTTGAAATCGGAACGGAAGAAATCCCCGCCGGATTCTTATCCAGGGCGGTGATCGATATGGAAGACATCATCCGCAAGTCGCTTACGGAAAAACGCATCGCCTTCGACGGCGTCCGCTGCCTGGCCACGCCGCGCCGCCTGGTGCTCGCCATCGCCGATCTGGCGCCCCGTCAGGAAGACCAGACGATAGAAAAGCTGGGCCCGGCCAGAAAGGCCGCGTTCGACGAAAACGGCCAGCCGACCAAGGCGGCCATCGGCTTTGCCCGCGGGCAGGGGCTCGACGTCTCCCGGCTCGAAACCATCACCACGGAAAAGGGCGAATATGTCGGCGCGCGCAAAACCGTGACCGGCCGGCCCACGGCGGAATTGCTGCCGGATATTCTCCGGAGCTTTCTGCTGGCGATTCCCTTCCGCAAATCCATGCGCTGGGGCGCCCACGAACTGCGCTTCGCGCGTCCGATTCACTGGCTCGTGGCGCTTTACGCCGGACGGATCGTCCCCCTGACGATCGAGGACATTGAAAGCGGCGACGCCTCCCGCGGCCACCGCTTCATGAGCCCCGGCGCTTTTCCCGTGACGGGATTTGAGGATTATCTCAAAAAGACCGGAGAAAATTTCGTCATCGTCGATCCGGCCGAGCGGAAAAATCTGATCCTGGAGCAGGCCCGGCAGGCGGCGGCCGAGGTCGGCGGCAGCCTTTTCTGCACGGACGACCTTCTGGAAACCGTCAGTTTCATCGTGGAATATCCGGTCATTCTCCGCGGCCGCTTCGACGAAAGCTACCTGCGGATTCCCAAGGAAGTGCTGACCACCACCATGATCTCGCATCAGAAGTACTTTCCCGTGGTCAACGACGAAGGAAAGCTTCTGCCCTATTTCATTGCGGTGAGCAACACGCGCCCCCGCGATCCGGCTGT
>JALHJD010000169.1 GCA_022837185.1 Desulfobacteraceae bacterium | reverse complement strand
AAATATCAAAATGAACCGTACATCCCCGAGGAAATCACCGAGATGCGCACCATGCTGGCGGAACAGTATATCTGCAATTTTTCCGTTTTCCAGTCCCTGCCCGACTACTGGGCCCTGGGCCAGCTTTTTCCCATTGTCCCCATCCATCGCCTCACCGAGGAGCCGACCCATGAGGCGACCATCGTCGACATTACCTGCGACTCCGACGGCAAGGTGGCGAAATTCATAGACCTCGAGGATGTCAAGGAGAGCCTGCCGCTGCATACCCTCACCGACGAATCCTATTTCATCGGCATGTTCATGACCGGCGCCTACCAGGACGTGATGGGCGACCTGCACAACCTGTTCGGGCGGATCAACGAGGTCCATGTCTACCTCGACCCCGACGAGGAGCAGGGGTGGTACATCGAGGAGAAGATCAAGGGCAGCAGCATCCAGGAAGTGCTGGAGATGAACCAGTACGACCAGAAACAGCTGGTCAAGGACATGAAAAAGCAGGTGGACAAGGCCATCAAGGCGGACGTCATCAAGCCCAGCGCCGGGATCAAACTGTTGAACGCGTATGAAAAGGCCCTGAAGGACTATACGTACATGTCGACGGTCAGGAAAATCTGAAAAAAGCGGTCCTCCATGGGGCCGGAAAGAGGCCTCAGCCCCTGGGGTGAAAGCGCTGATGGGTGGTCTTGAGGCGGCTGCCTTCCACCTTGGTGTAGATCTGCGTCGTGGCGATGTCGGAATGGCCGAGCATCATCTGCACGGCCCGGAGGTCGGCCCCTCCCGCCAGCAGATGGGACGCGAACGAGTGGCGCAGCGTGTGCGGACTGATTTGCCGGGGGATGCCCGCGTTGACGGCAAGGGTGCTGACGATCTGCCAGAACCGTGTCCTGGTCATGGCCGTGCCGCGATTGCTCAGAAAGAGAAACGGGCTTGATTTTTTCACCAGGGCCGGCCGGCCCGAGTCAAGATATTCCTTCAACCGTTCGGCGGCAATTTCGCCGAACGGCACAAGACGCTCCTTGGACCCCTTGCCGAGGACCCGTACATGGCCGGCGGTCAGGCTTACGCTGTTGACCGGCAGCCGGACCAGCTCCGAAACCCGCATCCCCGTGGCGTACAAAAGGTAGAGCATGGCATAGTCGCGCAGGATGAACGGTGTCTTCTGCGGGGGAACGGCGAGCAGCCGGTCGACGTCGCCGCGGTTGAGGGCCTTGGGCAGGCTGGTCCCTGATTTGGGGGGGTCGATGTCGGCAACCGGGTTGGCGGTGATTGCGCCGCGGCCGGCGAGGTAATCGAAAAAGGCCCGGAGAGCTGCCAGCCGCCTGGCGTTGCTCCGGGAACCGATCCGGCGCCGGTGGCTGTGGCGGAAGAAGTCGCGGATATGCTCACTCCTGACATTGGCCGGCTGCCGGACACCCAGTTCATGCATCCGGTCGAGAAAAAACCGCAGGTCGGATCCGTAGGAGGCGACGGTGTTGCCGGAAAGCCTTCGTTCGGCCAGGAGATAGTGGAGAAAGGGGTCCAGGTAATCGGGAAGCTGCTGCTGTTTCAGGGGGAAACGGCTCCGGGGGGTTGATGAGTTGAACAGGGCGGGCCGGCGCCGGCCCGCCGCCGGACTACATCCTGCTTTTCATGCGGTTGTACTTGCGCAGCTTGCGCAAGGCCTCGGCACTTTTACGGCGCTTTTTCACACTGGGTTTCTCGTAAAATTCACGCCGCTTGAGTTCGCGCTTGATTCCGTCTATCTGCAGCTTTTTCTTCAGTTGCCGGATCGCATACTCAACATCGCCTCTGACTTCAACCTCGATCATACAAATCACATCCTTTGTGTTGCTGGCGGCGGGATTTCCCGCCTGTTTAAAGAGTTAAAAATAGTAATATATTCCAAAAAAAAAGGCATGTCAATGGGATAAACGACCGAAGCATCAGCCGCCGGGAAAGATCTTGCCGGGGTTGAGAATATTGTTGGGGTCAAGCATCCGTTTGATGTTTTTCATGACCTTCAGGGCGTTGGCATCGATTTCCAGGGGAACGAATTCCGCCTTGGTGAGGCCGATGCCGTGTTCGCCGGAAAGACTGCCGCCCAGGTCCACCACGAATTGAAAAAGTGCTGCCCTGGCGGCCGCCCCTTGCTCCGCTTCCCTTTTGTCCGTCCGGTCAAGCATGATGTTGACATGGATGTTGCCGTCGCCGGCATGACCGAAGGTAAGGATGGTGAGGTCCAGGTCCGCGGCCAGTTCTTCGGTGAAACGAACAAGGTCCGGTATCCGGGAGCGCGGCACAACAACGTCTTCGCTTATTTTATCCGGCTTCAAGGAAAAGACGGCCGGGGAAACGGAGCGGCGCGCCAGCCAGATTTCAGCACGCTCCCGGTCATCGGCGGCATGCCGGAAGGCAATATCGCCCTCGCGCAGATACCGGACAAGCAAATCCTGCTGGCCGGCCACTTCAACCCCGCTGCCGTCGATCTCCACCAGCAGCAGGGCCGCGGTCTCGGGCGGCAGGGGGAGGGGGATGTGGTCCCGGACCACCCGGATGGCGGTCCGGTCCATGTACTCCAGGGTGCAGGGCCTGATGCCGGCGGCAAGGATGCCGGCGACCAGCCCGGTTGCCCGGGCAAGGGAGTCGAAAATGAGCAGGTAGGTCTCCTTGCGCTCGGGCAGGGGCAGGGTCCGGAGAACCAGTCTGGTGAAGATGCCCAGGGTTCCCTCGGAGCCGACGAAGAGGCGGATCAGGTCGTAGCCGACCACGCCCTTTTCGGTGCGGACCCCGGTGCGCATGATCTCTCCGGTGGGGAGAACTATTTCCAGGCCGATGACGTAATCCCGGGTTACGCCGTACTTGACGGCGCTGGGGCCGCCCGCGCACTCGGCGGCATTGCCGCCGATGGTGCAGAATTTCAGGCTGGCCGGATCGGGCGGATACATGAGGTTGTGTTTTTTCAGGGCCGCCTGCAGGTCGCCGGTCACGACGCCGGGTTCGACCACGGCGATCATGTTTTCGGGGTCGATCTCCAGGATGCGGTTCATTCTGGCGGTCGCCAGGACGAGCCCCCCGGCTGTCGGCAGGCTGCCGCCGGTCATGCCTGTGCCCGCGCCCCGGGGCACGACGGCAAAACCGTGGCGGTTGGCGAGGCGGAGGATGGCGGCGACCTCCGCGGCGCTGCCGGGCAGGGCGACCGCTTCCGGCAGGAAAATGCGGCCCGTGCCGTCATAGCTGTAACAGCTCAGCTCTTCCGGTGCGGTCAGGAGGTTGGGCCGGCCGACGATGGTTTCGAGTTCCCTGATAAGCGCGCGTTGCATGGGCGGAGAATAATGAATCTGAAGCTGATTAACCAGAACTTTCAGAAAATAGTTGTCATTGTCCGGGACCGCGACATGGTGTATAGGAAGAATCGTTTTTGCGGGTTGGAATAAGCGCCCGCTGGAAGTGCCCGCGCAAGGGCGGCCGGATTTTCCGGTAGAAGAGTTGAGCGAGGTGAACATGGGAAGATTGCGATTGGCGTTGATTGCCGGCGGTACATCGGGCGAAAGGGAGGTTTCACTCAAGGGCGCCGGTGAAGTGGAAAAAGCCCTCGATCCGGACAAGTATGAGGTCGTGCGCTATGACCCGGCCACCGATCTGGCCCTGATTGCCGCCCATGCCGGCGAAATTGACGCGGCGTTCATACTGCTGCACGGAATTCATGGCGAAGACGGAACCGTGCAGGGTTTCCTCGAACTGCTGGGAATCCCGTACCAGGGCTCGGGGGTGCTGGGCAGCGCTCTGGCCATGGACAAAAACCTGGCCAAGACCATGTATCGCCTGCACGGCCTGCCGGTGGCGGGGTGGGAAATGGCCGGGCCGGGGGATGTCTCCGGGCCGGGGCGGCTTCTGGACAGGCTGCGCCTGCCCCTGGTCGTCAAACCGGTGCGCCAGGGATCGAGCATCGGCATGTCCATCGTCAGGGAGCCGGACGGCCTTGCCCCGGCCCTGGCCAAGGCGTTTGAGCACGACAGCTCGGTCATGGTCGAGGAGTTCATTGCCGGCCGCGAGATTACCGTGGGGGTCATCGGCAACGATGCTCTTGCCGCCCTGCCGCTGGTCGAGATTATCCCCGGCGAGCAGTATGAATTTTTTGATTACGAGGCAAAATACAAAGCCGGGGCCACCCGGGAAATCTGTCCGGCCCCGGTCGATGATACGATCAGGGATAAGGCGCAGGAATACGGCCTGCGCGCCCATCGGGCCCTGCAACTCCGCGGCTACAGCCGGACCGACATGATTGTCAGGGGAGAGGAGGTTTTTTTGCTGGAAACCAATACCATACCCGGGATGACCCCGACAAGTCTCCTGCCCCAGGCCGCCAGGGAATACGGCCTGAGCTTTTCCGCCCTGCTCGACAGGCTGATTGAGCTGGCCCTGGAATGAAGCGCGCCCCGGGAAGAGGGCGCCGTCGTTTATGGGAATGACGGGAATTTCAAATATATAATCATTGATATCCAGCCTGAGGGTTGCGCCCTTTGCGTTCAGCCGTTCGGGCTGCTACAGGAAGAGGCGCACGGTAAAACTGGAGCCTTTGCCTTCTTCACTTTCCACAAAAATCTCCCCGCCATGGGTGTCAACGATCCGATGACACAGA
Organism: Desulfobacteraceae bacterium; assembly: GCA_022837185.1. Taxonomy (GTDB): domain Bacteria; phylum Desulfobacterota; class Desulfobulbia; order Desulfobulbales; family Desulfobulbaceae; genus UBA10518. The sequence continues at coordinate 2,195 of JALHJD010000169.1, read as the reverse complement.
TTCAGCCCGAGGCCGGTCCCGGTGCCGACTTCCTTGGTGGTGAAGAACGGATCGAAAATCCGGTCGATGATTTCTTTTTTGATGCCGGTGCCGTTATCCTCGAAGCGTGCTTCGAGACACTTTCTCTTCCCGTTATACGAAGTGGTTATCTTGATCCGGCCGTCCTTCCGCGACAATCCCTTCTCCCGTATGGCGTCCCGGGCATTCATGATGAGATTGATGAACACCTGACCCATTTCCTGGGGCAGACCCTGGAAGCGGGGCAGATGAGGGGCAAGATCCAGGACGACTTCGAGGTCGTATTTGACCTGGTTATGGGTGAGGACCACGGCATCGTTGACGATGGTATTCAGATCGCAGGGGCTGAAAACCTCATCGCTGTGGGTCATGCGCTTGGTGCTTTTGACGATGTGGTCGATCCGCTCCACGGATTTGATGTTGCGGGTGGCGATGTCATCGATGGACTCAAGGACCAGATCCATGTCGGCCTCCTCCATCACCCGCCGGATACGTTCTCTTTCCTCCTCCAGCCGGGATGATTCGACGGACATGTATCGCTTCAGCTCCATGATCAGCTTCTTCACGTATTCCATATTCATCTTCAACCCGTCCATGGAAAAACTGATGGCCTGGGAGGGGTTGTTGATTTCATGGGCGATGCCCGCGACCATGGTGCCCAGGGAGGCGAGTTTCTCCTGCTTGATGATCCGGGCCTGGCTTTCCAGCAGGGCCTGGTTTGCCAGATTGCGTTCGGTAATGTCCCTGACCATGGCTATATAGAGGTGCTGCGGCCCGCGGTACATTTCGCTCAAGGAAATCTCCAGGACGAAATGGGTTCCGTCCTTTCTTTCTCCCGTCAGTTCGATGGGCGAGCCCATGGCTTTGATCAGCAGCGGGCCGTCGACCTGTTCTACATTTTCCGTTTGCTGGTCATCCTGCAGGGTTTTCACCAGGGTCCCGATCCGCCTGCCCAGCATCTCCACCCTGGAATATCCGAACATTCTTGATGCGGCGGGGTTGCACGATTCGATCCGCCATTTTTCGTTCAAGGTAATAACTCCTTCGAACATGTTTTCGATGATGGACCGTACCGTGAACTCGGCCTGCTCCCGCTCGCGAATGGATTCCGACAGCCGGGTGACACCGAGAAATGTCCCCATCAGGCCGAGGAGCAGGAGGGTGCCATGGGCCATGCAGAAGGTGAAGATGTCCATTTTGGTCATGGCAAAGAGCGGCGCCAGGGGTATGGAAACGCTGATTCCGCCCCTGATGGGGACATTCTGTGAACCCGAGGGAGCGGGGTGGCACTCCAGACAACCCTGCTCGGCCGGTATGGGACGCATGAGGCGCAGGTATTTTTTGCCGAAAATCTCCTCGACGGAATGCAGTTCGTCATTGCCTTGGGCAAAGGTTTGCAGGGCGGCTTCTTCCCATGGATCGGGAGCATTCTCCGGACGCAGGGGATCGAGGCTTGTCATGTGGATGTACGGGTTGAAGCCGTTGGAGCTTTTGTAATAGACCTTGCGGATCAGCTGCTCCGGTGTGACCAGGGTCAGAAGCCTGCCTGAGTCCGTTGAGCCCCGGTGGTCGGCTTTGTCCTTCAGGTAGGGGCTCGGGCGGGTGTGGTCGCTTACCGGCACAAAAATGCCGCGATGGCTTTTGGCCCATTCGTACAAGATCATGCTTTCGTCGAAGACCGTTGCGGCCTGGGTCAGAGCGATCTTGGTCGTTCTCTGTTTGTGCAGGGTGATGTTCCACGCCAGGGAGGCAAAGACAATAATCGTCCAGATACCGGCCAGTTGCCAGCCGTATCCGAAAACCTTCTCGTGGGTGATCTTTTTTTCAACCTTGACTTCCTGATTTCTGCGCAGAAAGAATTCGATGACAATGAAAAGAGCGAGGATGAAAAAACAGGTGGTGCCGCCGACAATGAAATGCTCCACGGCAAAATAGTGGATATCCGGCCGGAGGATCAGGCCCGTCAGGGAGCTGAGATTTCCCACCAGGACGAGGATCATCAGATAAAACAGATATCTGTACTTTGTCGAATCCATTTCCATATGCAATCGCATGTCGGCCCCTCGAATTGAAGGCTTGATTCATTTCCCGAAATCAGGAAGCGCCGCCGCCGGACGACAGGAATAATATTTTTTCTTCCGTACAGGAATGATCAATAGGGTTGTTGCCATGGTCCT
>JALHJD010000168.1 GCA_022837185.1 Desulfobacteraceae bacterium | reverse complement strand
CTTCCTTCCGGGAGAGAAAAAGATTCTCTTCCCTTTTGGCGGCTTCAGGATTTTCCTCCGCCACATCCGGAGGAACTTCGAAATCCTCCCCTTCGGTCTCCGCCTCCAGGCGAGCGACCTTGGCCTTGAGCATCAGGAAGCGGTTGCGGCTCTCTCGGAACGGGGCTGAAAAACGAGTGTCGTCGATTTTAAGGAGGAGTTGATCCTTGTTCACAATTTCACCGACATTGACCAGGATCTCGGACAGGATGCCTCCCTCGAGATTCTGCACAACCTGAATCTGGCGGGAAGGAATGACCCGGCCCTGCCCCCTCGTCACCTCTTCCACCTCGGAGCGGTAGGCCCAGATGACGGCCACGACGGACAATACCAGGATGAGCCAGAGAATATTGCGACCCCCGGGCGGCGACTGGTCCAGGATGGAATTGCGGATATCTGTGGTCAGGTCAACATCCGGCAGGGGAAGCCGCCGGAAGATGCCCGGACCTTTCTTCTTTTTTGCCAACCTTCTCTCTCCTTTGACCGCTTGAATAACCTCCGCGTGACAACCGTGATGGAGCTAAAACGACAAATGCCCGCTTTTGAGGTCATCCATCACACTCTCTTTCGGACCGTCGGCGATGATCTGCCCTGAATCCAGCACCACCACCCGGTCGACAATATCCAGCATCGAGGCCCGGTGGGTAATGAGGATGCAGGTTTTTCCCTGGATAATCTCGGCAAGCCTCCGCTTCAGTCCGGACTCGGTTTTGTTGTCCATCGAGCTGGTCGGTTCATCAAAAAGCAATATCGGCGGATCCAAAAGAAGAGCGCGGGCCATGGCGACACTCTGGCGCTGGCCGCCGGACAGTCCCTTGCCGAACTCGCCCACCTGCATGTCAAAACCCAGGGGATTCTTTTTGACGAAATCGGTCACTCCGGCAAGTTCCGCGGCCCGAAGAATATCGGCGTCATCGACGCCGTAGGTGCCGAGGGTGATGTTGTCCCGGACGGTGCCGCTGAACAGGTTGACGTCCTGGGGGACGCAGCCGATGAAATGCCGCAGTTCGGAGGGATCGATCTGGCGGATGTCCGTGCCGTCCATGGCGACCATGCCGCCGGTTGGTTCATACAGGCCCAGCAGCAATTTGCCCACGGTTGTCTTGCCCGAGCCGATGGGACCGATGAGCACAACCCGTTCGCCGGCATTCATCTTCAGGGACAGATTGTTCAGCACCGGCGTCGTCGTTCCGGGATAGGAAAAAGTGACATTTTTCATCTCAATTTCCCCCCGGAAGCGGGTTCGGTGTAAAAATGTCTTCCCCTGCGGCCGTTCCACTGCTTTGCTCATGATCCGGTTCAGGGAGGCGAGCGCCTCCTTGGCCTGGTGATAGCGGGTTGCCAGGTTGACGACCTGGGACATGGGGTTGATGACCCGCCTGGTCAGGATAACGCAGGCGATAAGCCCGCCCTTGGTCAGGTCGCCGTTCAGCACCTGATATACCCCCACCACGACAACGGCGACCAGGGTGGTGTTGCGGATGAAGCCGGATACATGGTTGACCGAATTGGACAGGAAGCGGGCCTTCGCGCCCCATCGGGAAATGAAACTGACCGATTCCTCCCAGGCCCTTTGCAGCTGACTTTCCGCCCCGTGCATCTTGACCGTTTCAATGCCGCTCAACCCCTCGACAAGAATCGCGTTTTTCTGCGCCGACGCCTTGAATGTCCGCTGGACCGCCTGGCGCAGCGGTACCTGAACATACGCGGCATAGGCGACCAGGATGACCATGCCGCCAATATGAACGAGAACCATGACCCCGGCAAGATACCAGATGGCGAACAGCCCCAGGAACACAAACGGCAGATCGACCACCGTGACGATGGAAAAGGAGGTGATGAAATCCCTGATGCTGTCAAACTGCTGCAGGTTCTTGGCAAAGGCGCCGACCGACTTGGGCCGCACCTCCATGCGCAGGCCGAGCACCCGCTCGAACAGGGCCGCGGAGATAATCAGATTGGCCCTTTTCCCCGCCTCATCGACAAAATATCCCCGCAGCCCCCGCAGCAGCAGTTCGAAAAAATAAATGATCAGGATTCCCGAGGTGAGGACCCAGAGCGTTTCGTAGGCCGCATTGGCAATGACCTTGTCATAGACGTTCAGAATATAAAAAGGCGTGGCAAGACCGAATATGTTAATCAGCAGGGAAGCGATCAGCACGTCCCTGTACGTCCGCCAGGAGGAGAACAGCACCCCCCAGAACCAGCCCCCGGGGCCCTCGGCCTGCTTTTCAATATTCTGTTCGCTGATCCTGTACTCCGGCTGCACGAAAATGGTAAAACCGGTATAGACCTCTTCGATCTTCGCCAGGGGGAGTTTCTCCTCTCCCATGCCGGTCTCGGGAAAAACCACGGTCAGTGTTTCCGCTTCCCGGTCCATGGAGGTCAGGACGCAGGCCCGGTGCCCCTCAAGCAGGAGGATTGCCGGAAGGGTCAGTTCATTGATGTTTGGAAGGGACTGTCGGAGGACCCTGGAAGACAACCCTGCCCTCCTGGCCGCCCGCGGGAAGAGTTCGACGGTCAGCGCATTGTTGACCAGGGGGAGGCCGGCCCTGACGACATTCCGGCTGACAGGCCGCCCGTGGAGACGCGCCAGCAGGATAATACTGTCCAGCAACGGGTCGTTGTGAACATCCGTATCGCCTGCCAGACGCCACCCTTCGAACGGCTGCTCATCCACGGCCGCGTGCATCCCCACGGTGTTTTCCGTTTTCCTGTTCATAAAATCACGCGGCACAGCTTGGATTCATCGACGGTAAATGATAGAATCAGAAAAACCGGGCAAGAATGGTCCGGCAACGCGATACCCGCCGGGAGAGAAGCGAGCCTGCCGGAATCGCTTTATGTTCATCCAATATTTGACTGCGAATCTGTGGAAGAATAATATTAAATACTACCATATATTGTTTCTTTGCACCAGCCGCACGTTGAAATTGTTTCTTTCACCACTCCACTTGGAACCGGGTAAACGCCATGCTGTACATCGAACGGAATGAAGACGGGACCATACGGGCCATCCATCAGAACCCGACCGGCAACGCCGTTGAACAGAAAAACCTCATGGACGAGGAAGTCCTTGCCTTTCTCGGCAGCGACGACAAGGTGGAGTCCTGGATCCATCTCCTTTCCCTCTCCGATGTCAGCATTATCAGAATTATCGAGGACCTGGTCGATGTGCTGGTGAAAAAAAACGTCATCATGCTGACCGATCTGCCCCGGGAAGCGCGCAACAAGCTCAACGAGCGCAAGCAGGTCCGGGAACGGATGGAAGGCGACCAGCTTCTGGTCGACGATATCATCTGAAAAATCCTTTTTCCCGTTTTCCCTGCCGGATCACAATCACCTCTTCCCCGGATTGTACCCGTCACTCCCTCCTTTATCCTGATCCGGCCTCCTCCGGCTGGCCGATGAAATGGCCCTGGATCCCGTCAAGATTGAGGCCGCGCAGCAGGGCGGCCTGCTCTTCATTTTCCACTCCCTCGGCAATAACCAGGATATCAAGGCTATGGGCCACACTGGTGAGGGAGTCAACAAAAAAATGGCTGTCCGTGTCCCTGCCGGTCATTTCGTTGATATAGGCCCTGTCTATCTTGACATAGTCAGGCCGCAATGACTGCAGGTAGCCGAAATTGGAAAACCCGTGACCGAAGTGATCAAGTCCGTAGCCGTGGCCAAGTTGCTGAATTTGCGCCCCGAAGTCGCGGACAGTATCCAGCAGCTGCACGGCGCTGTATTCGACAAACTCAAAGCGCAGTTTCGGCGCCGTTGCCGGCAAAGTGCGGAGGGACTGCAGGACCCAGTCGCGAAATGCCGGGTCCTTGAGCGATGAGGCGGATATATTGACCGCCAGCTGGTCGGCCCCCAGCTTTGCCGCATCGATCTGCATGGCCTTTTCCAGCACGATCCTGTCCAGGGCCGAAACCAGGCCGAGCCGCTCCGCCAGCGGAATAAACATCCCCGCCCGCAGCAGTCCGCCTGATTCCTCCCTGATGCGGGAAAAAACCTCGTAATGGAGGATGGTGTCGTAATCATCGCTGCGAACGGTTTTCTGGACGAACAGCAGGATATTTTTTTCCGCCAGCACCTGGTCGAGCAGGGCCTTCCAGCGTCCTTGACCACGGACCGCGGCGTCATTCTCCCCTGCCAGCGAATCAATCTGCCAGGCGTTCGTTCCCGACTGCTGGGCAGCCCGCAAAGCGGTATCGGCGCCGGAGAGCAGTTGACCGAAATCCGTTTTCCGGTCATAGGTCACGCCGCCCACATGACCGACATTATTGGTAAGGGTCAACTGTTCCACCGCCAGCTGCGCGAATTCCCTGGCCAGGTCCTGGGCGATCAGCCGTCCATCCTCAAGGCCGGCATCCGGCAGGAATATGCCGAAATCCCCCCCGGAAAGTCGTGCCAGTGCACCATGGGGAACAAGCTGCGTCAGATCCCGGAGCCGCCCGGCGACCCTCTGCAGGAGGTCGTCGCCGGCCTGGAATCCTTTCTGACGATTCAATTCCTGGAGATCGTTGATCTGAAGGAGCAGAAATGTCCCCTTTGCCCCGCCTTTATCCCGCTCCAGCCTGGCTGCAACCTGACTCTCCAGATAGCGGCGGTTGCCCAGCCCGGTCAGGGAGTCGGAATAGGCATTTTTTCTCAGCCGTTCCGCGACCCGCGCCTGTTCATCAAACATTTCCTTGATTTTGTAGGTCATCCGGTTCATGGCCTCCACCACCGTGCGCAATTCCCGGGTCCGCGGCAGGTTCTCCTGGATTTCATATTGCCGCCTGCAGAGGGCGTCAGCCTGGTGCTCCACTCTCCGCAGGGGCCTGAGCAGGAACTGCAGTCCCATGCCTCCAACCGTGATGACCGCGAGGCCCATGATGCCGTACCAGAGCGTGGTGCTGACAACCGTTTCCCACAGGGTTTTATAGGCATAACCGGGGTGGCTCTCGACAATCACCTGTCCTGCCTGGCGCCAGCCCGCCATGACCATGGCCGACGCTCTCGGGGCTTCCAGCGGCACAAAGTGTATGAACCACTCCGGGATCCCCTCTATCCGGACCGGGAGGATTCTTTCCAGGACCACCTTGTCCTCGATATTGATGAACTGGATGGCCCGGTAATATCCCCGGTCGAACACCGCATTGAACATGGTTTCCACGGCGGTCAGATCGTTTTCCGCCATATACGGCGAAATGGACAGGCCCAGAGAGGTTGCCGTATCCTGGGCGTGGGATTCCAGCTGATCGATAAGAAACATTCGCGTCGTTTTCAGCTTGGCCAGCCAGGTCCCCGTAAACAGCACAATGAACAGCACAAGGGTGAAAATCAGGAGTTGGCGGTATAATGTCATGGTGCGTCCTCGATCAATTTAGTCCATTGGGCATTCTTCCGAGCAGTTCCTGCCAGCGCCGCAGCCGGTCGCTGTCCCCCACCTGACGCCCCCGGCCGCGCTGCTTTGCAATCCAGAGACCGGAACCGTTGAAACTGTAGACCGGCAGCAGGTCCGTCCTGGCTGAAGCCGGCAGGATATCATCGACAAGATTGTCCAGCACCAGCGGTTCCGCGTCCGGAGCGGGATAAAATGTCAGGACCATATGGGCCTGATTGAGACCGAGAGCTTTGACATAGGTCAGGTTGAGCTTGTCTTCAGACACCCCGACCGCCTTGAGGGTAAAATACTTGGCCAGGGCAAAATCCTCGCAGTCACCTCCGCCGCTGGCTATGAATTCAACCGGCGTCGCCCAGTAATCGTCCACCCCCCAGTGGCTTTCATCGCTGACGAAATCGAACCCGTTAAAAAAACCATTCACCTTGTCCATCTTTCCCCGCTCCGACAATCCGCCGGAGCCGCGAATCAGATCCTGCCAGGCGAGTAGCCGACTGCGGGCCTCTCCGCCGTACATACGTTCCGCGCTCGACAGCACTTCCTTCTCCAGCTCGAACCCGTCCCCTGCGGCTGCCCGCAGCAGTCCGAGACAGGAAAAAAAGAGTAACCCCGCAGCGAGGAGGGAATAGAAGTGTTGCCGAAAATCAAATCTCATCGGAACCGGCGCCGTGCCGGAAGGCCTATGGTATGCCCGCTTCCGGTAAAATCCCCTCGACCAGTGGATGAATTGAACCAACTGCCCCGCTGGGCGGTGAATGAACGAAATCAGGGGAAAAACAATGCCGTGGGAATAAACAGGGAGAGTCAATGGCAACCGGGAGACAGAGGCTCACTCCCCCCCGGTTACCATCAGTGGTGAGCAATGGAACTGCATATCGGCAGAGGGCGGCTTTCGACACGACGTGCTCTCAGGAATTTTCCTTAACCCGCTCCGTGGTTCCGGCCTCACCGTCGAAATACGCTTCCTCCGGCCAATCGAGGTCCAGACAGTGCACCATTTTTCCCATGCCGTTCATGATCCGGTACTGGGCGATAAACCCGTCGAACCGGGCGTCGATGAGCTGCCGCCTGGCATCAATGCGCTCAGCCTCGGCATCGAGAACGTCCAGAAGCGTCCGTTTGCCGATATCCCACTGCCGGGAATAGGCCAGGGCGGTCGCATCACTGGATTCAACCCGTTTCTGGAGGAAGCTCATTCGATTCACAGCCGCCTGGTATGCCATCCAGGACAGGCGGACGCTCTCAACCACCTGGCGGTGGGTATTGTTGCGTATTTCGCGCGCCTCGCTGATCAGATACGAGGTTTCGGCCTTCCTGGCCTGATCTTTCCAGCCTTTGAATAAATTCCAGCGGACCCGAACCATGCCGATCAGGTTTTCTTCATCCGTGTTCAGGCCGTATTCCA
>JALHJD010000507.1 GCA_022837185.1 Desulfobacteraceae bacterium | reverse complement strand
GAGCTGGTGGGCGCTTTTACGACCGCGCGCCGCGCCGACGTTATTTTGTCGTCCGGCGGCGTCTCGATGGGCGATTACGATTTCGTGAAAGACGTGATGGGCGATATCGGCAACGCCATGCATTTCTGGCAGGTGGCGATGCGTCCGGGCAAGCCGCTGGCCTTCGGGTCGATCGACGGCACACCGCTGTTCGGTCTGCCCGGCAATCCCGTTTCCGTGATGGTGTCGTTTGAGCAGTTCGTCCGTCCCTACCTTTTAAAGATGCAGGGGTATACCCGCATCCTGCGCCCGGCGCTCACGGCGGTATCCGCCCAGGAGATCAAAAAGGGCAAGGGCGTGAAGAACTTTCTGCGCGCCGTGGTGGAGAAGGAGGAGGGCCGCTACGTCGCGCGCCTGACCGGCGAGCAGGGATCCGGCATTCTCAAATCCATGGTGACGGCGAACGCCTTCATCGTTCTTGCGGAAGACGTCACGCGCGTGACAAAAGGCGCTGACGTCACCGTGCAGATTCTGGATCCGACAAGCCTTTAAGGTGGTCCTTCGGCAGCGGCAAAGCGCTTTTTTCCCGCGACGGAGCCGCCGCCTCTATCAGGCTGGCCTCTTGGGCGTTGCTCCGATCCGGATTTGATGTTATGGGAGGTCCAATAAAAAATTTTGTTGTGAAAGGATAGGTATGCGTAAATTAATCGTATCGATGGCCGTATTGCTTTTGGCCCTGCCCGCCCTGGCGGCCCCGCCCCAGACGGACCATCAGAAAACTCTGTACGCCATGGGAGTCCTTCTGGCCAGGCAGCTCGCAGTCTTTGAACTTTCCGCCGAGGAGTATGAGTTCGTCAGGGAAGGCATCGCGGATACGGCCGCCGGCAAAAAGCTGGCGGCGGAGCCGGAAGCCTTCGGAACGAATATCAACGCCCTGGCTCAGGAGCGGATGAAGATCGCCGCCCAGAAGCAGAGGGAACTGTCCAAGCCTTACCTGGAAAAGGCGGCGGCCGAAAAAGGAGCCCAAAAGACCGCGAGCGGACTCATCTATCAGGAAATGCGCCCGGGAACGGGCGCCTCGCCC
>JALHJD010000167.1 GCA_022837185.1 Desulfobacteraceae bacterium | reverse complement strand
CGGGGCTGCCGCCGATAACCGCAAACGGGCGAAAGGTTTTCCATGCTTGAAAAGATCATCGAATGGTCGAGCCGCAACAAGTTCATGGTGGTGCTGGCCACGGTATTTCTCATCGTCGGCGGCATGTATTCGCTCCGCAACATCCCCATCGACGCCATTCCCGATCTTTCCGACGTTCAGGTCATCATTTTCACCGACTATCCCGGTCAGGCCCCGCAGGTGGTGGAGGACCAGGTCACCTACCCCCTGACCACGCGCATGCTGTCGGTGCCCGGGGCCAAGGTGGTCCGCGGGTATTCCTTCTTCGGCTATTCCTTTGTCTACATCATTTTCGAGGACGGCACCGATCTCTACTGGGCGCGCTCGCGGGTGCTCGAATACCTCAACTACGTCGGCGGCCAGCTGCCCCAGGGGGTGACCCCGGTGCTCGGCCCCGATGCCACCGGGGTGGGCTGGGTCTACGAGTACGCCCTGAAAAGCGACCGCCATACCCTGCAGGAGCTGCGGGCCATCCAGGACTGGTATCTGCGCTACGAGCTGACCGCGCTGGAAGGGGTATCGGAGGTGGCGAGCCTGGGCGGGTTCGTCAAGCAGTACCAGGTTGTGGTCGACCCCAACCGGCTGCTCGCCTATGACCTGCCCATCACCGACCTGATCACCGCCATTCGCCGCGCTAATCTCGACGTCGGCGGCGGGGCGATCGAAATGGCCGAGACCGAGTTCATGGTGCGTAGCCGCGGCTATATCCAGTCGGTGGAAGACCTGGAGAGCATCGTGGTCATGGCCACCCCCGAGGGAACGCCGGTCCGGGTCATGGATCTGGCCGAAGTCCGCCTGGGTCCGGAGATGCGGCGCGGGCTGGCCGAACTCGACGGCGAGGGCGAAGTGGCCGGCGGCATCATTGTCATGCGCTACGGCGAGAACGCCCGGGCGGTCATCAATCGGGTAGTCAACAAACTGGATGAGCTCAAGGCCGGCCTGCCCGAGGGAGTGGAGATCGTCACCACCTACGACCGTTCCGGGCTGATCGACCGGGCGGTGAACAATCTCAAGCACAAACTGTTCGAGGAAAGCGTGGTGGTGGCCCTGGTGATCGTGCTCTTTCTCTTTCACCTGCCGAGCGCGGCGGTGGTCATCCTGGCCCTGCCGGTGGCGATCCTCATGGCCTTCATCATCATGTACGCCCAGGGGCTCAACGCCAATATCATGAGCCTCGGCGGCATCGCCATCGCCATCGGCACCATGGTCGACTCGGCCATCATCATGGTCGAGAACGCCCACAAACACCTGGAGCGGGAGCACGGCGACAAGCCGCGCAGCCGGATCATCGTCGAGGCGGCCCAGGAGGTCGGGCCTACCATCTTTTTCGCCCTGCTGGTGATCACCGTCTCCTTTGCCCCGGTGTTCACCCTGCAGGAGCAGGCCGGGCGCCTGTTCAAGCCCCTGGCCTTTACCAAGACCTATGCCATGGCCATGGCCGCCCTGCTGTCCGTCACCCTGGTGCCGGTGCTGATGGTCTGGTTCATCCGCGGCAAGGTGCGGGCCGAGCACCGCAACCCGCTCAACCGGATGCTGATCCGCATCTATCATCCGGCGGTCGATTTCGTCCTGCGCTGGCGCAAGACGACGCTGATCGTTGCCCTGGCCCTGATAGCCTCCATCGCCTATCCGCTGTCCAGAATGGGCACTGAGTTCATGCCGCCTCTGTATGAGGGGGATCTGCTCTACATGCCCACCACCCTGCCGGGCATTTCGGTGACCAAGGCGCGGGAGCTGCTGCAGCAGACCGACAAGATCATCGCCGCCTTCCCGGAGGTGGAGCGGGTGTTCGGCAAGATCGGCCGGGCCGACACCGCCACCGACCCGGCGCCGATGATGATGATCGAGACCACCATCCTGCTGAAGCCGGAAAAGCAATGGCGTACCGTCCGGACCGAGCGGTTCTATTCGGGCTGGCCCGGGTGGAGTGAAATGCTGAAAAAACCCCTGCGCCTGGTCTGGCCTGAAGAGCGGCCCATCTCCGTCGACCGGCTGATCGAGGAGCTCAACAGCGCCGTTCATTTTCCCGGCCTCACCAATGCCTGGACCATGCCGATCCGCACCCGCATCGACATGCTCTCCACCGGCATCCGCACCCCAGTGGGGATCAAGGTCATGGGGGACGATCTCGCCGTGCTTGCCGGTCTGGGCGAAGAGATCGAGGCCGTGATGCGCACGCTGCCCGGGACGCTGTCGGCCATTGCCGAGCGCACGGTGGGCGGCTTTTTCATCGACATCGACATCGACCGCCAGGCCGCCTCCCGCTACGGCGTCAATGTCGGCGATATCCAGGACGTCATCCAAAGCGCCATCGGCGGCATGAACATCACTGAGACGGTGGAGGGGCTGGAGCGCTATCCGGTCAACGTCCGCTACGACCGGGATTTTCGGAGCGATCCCGACTCCCTCCTGCGGGTGCTGGTGCCGGCCCCGGGCGACCGGCACATTCCGCTGGGCCAGCTGGCGTCCATCAGGGTGAGCAACGATCCGGACAGCATCAAGAGCGAAAACTCCCGCCGCACCGCCTGGGTCTACGTCGACATCAAGGGCATTGATGTCGGCACCTACGTGGAGAACGCCCGCCGGGCGGTGGCCGAGCAGGTCACCCTCCCTGCCGGCTACAGCATAGTCTGGAGCGGCCAGTACGAATACATCGAGGCCACCCGGGCCCGCCTGCTGGTGATCATCCCGCTGACCGTGCTCATCATCTTCGTCCTCATTTTCCTGAGCACCCGCTCGATGATCAAGACAGGCATCGTTTTCCTGGCCGTGCCGTTTTCCCTGGTGGGGGCGTTCTGGCTCCTCTACCTGCTGGAGTACAATATGTCCATCGGCGTCTGGGTGGGAATCATCGCCCTGGCCGGACTGGACGCCGAGACCGGGGTGGTGATGCTCCTCTATCTCGACCTGGCCTATAAAAAGTGGAGTGAAAAGGGGCGGATGCTGACCAGGGGAGACCTGGTGCAGGCCGTGCATCACGGCGCGGTACAGCGCATCAGGCCCAAGCTCATGACCGTGGTCACCATCATTGCCGGCCTGCTGCCGATCATGTGGAGCACCGGCACCGGTTCGGACGTCATGAAGCGCATCGCCGCGCCCATGGTCGGCGGGGCGGTCACCTCCCTGCTGCTGGAACTGCTGGTCTATCCGGTGATTTTCTACCTGTGGCGGGCCCGGGCCCTGGAGGAAACCGCGCGGCCGACCAGCGAAGGGGACATTGAAGAACAGGTTGTACCTGACAGTGCAAGAAGAAACGTTCAATTCAACGGAGGAAACAAATGAAACGCAAAATGCTGCTGCTGTTGACCTGCCTGCTTGCTGTTGCCGTGCCTTTCGGGGCCATGGCCATGAACCACGAAAAAGAGATGAGTCACCAGGGCCATGGGGCCATGGAGGCCGCGGAGGGGCAGGGCGGCCATGAGCAGTCCATGCATGACATGGCCGGCCAGGCCGGGGCGATCATGCTGGGATCCACGGTCGAGGACGGGGTCAAGGCCACCGCCCAGTTGAACGACATGCGGGAAGTCATGGCCTCCATGGGCATGAAGGAGACCCATCACTTTATGGTCTCGTTCGCGGAAGAGGCCTCCGGCGGCCAGATTGCCGAGGGCACCGTGGCCCTCAGGATCAAGGGGCCGGACGGAACGGAAACCGGGCCCATACAGCTCATGGATATGGCGGGGCAGTTCGGCGCCGATGTCAGTCTGCCGGACAAGGGCAGCTATGAACTCACGGTGGGCAGCCGCCTCCAGGACGGCAAGACCCGCCAGTTCGTGTTCAGTTACGAGGTGGAGTGATCGACGGTGAAAGCGATGCCGTCCAGGGGCAGACAATCTCTGATCCAATTCGGGCCGGCCTGTATTGTGCTTGCTGTCCTGCTGGTAGTGGCCGGGTGCCGGGAGTCTGCCCGGCACCCGGCGCCCTCCGGCACGGTTCAGGCCAATGAGGCTTACGAGTACTATTTCGGCGAGCCGCCGGAGGGCGGCGAGGGGACCTGTTTCGCCCGGGTCGGCTTCTTTCCCCTGACCGCCGATCCGGACAGGGTCCGCCCGGTGCCGCTGTTCATCTTCCGCCCTGAGGGGCAGCTTGCCCATCTGCTGGAGGGGCTTGCGGCCGTTACCAGGGAGCTGCCGCCCCACAGCGGTTTGCGCAACCCCTTTCCGCCGGGGAGTTCCGCCCGAGTGACGGCCCAAACCGGAGAGAGCGTGACCGTGGATCTGGCCGGGCCCGGAGTTGCCACGGGTTCCCCCGATTTTCAGGGGCTGGCCGCCTCGGTGGCGGAAACCGCGCTGCAGTTCGAGGATATCGAACGGGTCGTCATCACCGTTGCCGGGGAGCCGCTCCCGGAGATGCCCCCGGAAGGCTTTGGCCGCAATCCCGAACGCATCGCCCCGGCGGGTCCGCCGCTGCCGCTCATGGTGGTGGGGGACTGGGAGAGGGGCGGAGAGGACCCGGTGGAGATCCGCCTCGGTTTCGACCGGCCGGTGGATGTTCATGACATCCGCCTCTTCGATGCGGAGGGCCGTGAGATCGCCGGCGAGTATTTCCGGACCGGCTTCGACATGATCGTAGCGCTTCATCCGACCGCCCCCCAAGACTTGCGGCCGGGCATGACGGTCCGGGCCGCCTGGCGGGTCAGCGACCGGCGCGGCCGGGAGAGCAGGGGCGAACAGGACTTCGTTCTGGCGCGGCACGACCTGTCGGAGGATCGATAGGAGCGGGACGGTCGGGGCAAAGCCGGGGGCAGCCTCTTTTGTCCCGACATTTTTTTCAGGGGAAGAGGATCAGCGGAAGTCCCCGGGTTGGACAGTGCTCAGCCGTTTTGACACAGCTTGGCCATCGTCCGGCAGATATCTTCGGGGATCGGCGTCAGCCTGCCCTGGCGGTTGATGCAGGCGTGGACCGTGAAGCCCTTGACCAGCAGCCGTTCCCGGCCGCTGTCCTCCTCTCTGAGAATACGGTAATTGAAGCGGCAGGAGAACTTTTTCACCTCGACCAGCGAGGTGTCGATGGTGATCAGGTCGTCATAGCGGGCCGGGGCCTTGAAGCGGAGGTAGCTCTCGGTCACCGGCAGGATGAGGCCCCGTTCCTCCATCCTGCTGTAGGGCAGGGACAGGGAGCGCATCATCTCGGTCCGGCCCATTTCGAAGTAACGGAGGAAATTGGCGTTGTAGACCACGCCGCCGGCATCGGTGTCGCCGTAGATGACCCGGCAGTGCATGCGGTGGACCGGTTCGGTCATGCTGATGGTCAGGTTGCTCATCACCGCTCCCCGGAATCAAGCAGGCGGGCGAAAAAATCGGCGCCGCTTGCCAGGCTGGGGCCGCCGGCGGCCACAACCTGTTTGGCGTTGGCCTCGGTGTAGGCGAGCCCCGCCGGCCTGGCCGAGCCGCGGGAATCGTACAGGACCATGGGCACCGGCCAGTTTTCATGGGTCCGCCGGCAGATGGGCGTGTAGTGGTCCATGGTCACCACCAGCCGGAACGGCCCGCCCCGCCGTTCCATCTCCTCGACGATGGGCCGGACGATTCGGCCGTCGAAATCCTCGATGGCCCGGATCTTCTCCCGGACCATGCCCTGGTGGCCCGCCTCATCGGGCGCCTCGACATGGACCAGGACAAAATCCCGGTCCCGCAGCGCTTCCAGCGCGGCCCGGGCCTTGCCCTCGTAATTGGTGTCAAGATAGCCGGTGGCGCCGTCAACGTTGATGATTTCCAGCCCGCAGCAGATGCCGATCCCTTTCAGCAGGTCGACGGCGGAAATGAGGCTGCCGCGGATGCCGTAGCGCTCCTCGAAGGGCGGCAGCCGCAGCGGCCGGCCCTCGCCCCATGGCCACAGGCTGTTGGCCGGAGGCAGGTTCCGGGCGGCCCGGCGAACATTGACAGGATGATCCGCCAGGATCGCCGCGCTGCCGGTCATCAGCTCCCGCCAGTCGGCGGCCTCAAGGTAGTTCCGGTAGAAGCGGGTGACGTCCTGATCGGTATGGTCGTGGGGCGGGACGGTCTGGGGGGTGCCGGCACTGTTTTTGACCACCAGCAGGTGCCGGTAGCTGATGCCGGGATGAAAGGTGAAGCGCTCGCTCCCGCAGTCCCGCTGCACGGTCGTGATCAGCTCAGCCGCCTCGCTGCTGGAAATATGGCCGGCGGTGAAGTCGCGCATGATAATGCCGCCGCCGGGCCGGTATTCGACGGTCACCAGGTTGCAGCGGTAGGCGATTTCGTCGGATTCGATGGCCACGCCCATGCTGGCGGCCTCGAGAGGGGCGCGTCCGGTATAATATTTTTCCGGCTCGTAGCCGAGCAGGGAGAGGTTGGCGACATCGCTGCCGGGCGGGAAGCCGGGGGGCACGGTTCTGACCAGCAGCATCTCCCCCTCGCGGGCCAGGCGGTCAATGGCCGGCTTCCCGGCGGCCTCCAGGGGGGTGGCGTTGCCGAGTTCGGGCACGGGCAGGTCCCCCATGCCGTCGCCGATGAGCAGGATATACTTCATGGCCGGCCGCGGGACTACTCGTCGTCGTCCTCGAGAATGCGGATCTTGACCGTTTGGCTGGTCACCGAATCCAGGGTGTCGATCTCGGCCAGAGCCTTGCGGACCGCTGCCTCCCTGGCGCTGTGGGTCCGCATGACAACGAACACCGGGCCGGTGTGCCGGCGTCCCTTCTGGATGACCGATTCAATGCTGATGCCGTGGCGGCCGAGGATCCCGGCGATGGAGGCCAGGACGCCGGGTTCGTCCTTGACGGAAATCCGGAAATAGTAGGAGCAGGACACCTCGTCCAGTCCGGCAGGTAGGAAAGGGCCGGCACGCGGTTGACTGCCCCGGTCCGGATGTTCCTGGCGATATCGACAACGTCGGCGGCGACGGCGCTGCCGGTCGGCATTTTGCCCGCGCCCTGGCCGTAGAGGAGGATGTTGCCCACCGCGTCGCCGGTAAATTGGATGGCATTGAAGGGGCCGTTGATATTGGCCAGCAGGTGTTCCTCCGGCACCATGGTGGGGTGGACCCGGGCCTCGATATGGTCGCCGTGGTTGCGGCTGATGGCCAGGAGCTTGATGCGGTAGCCGAATTCGTGGGCGAACTGGATGTCGATGGGCTCGATGCGGGTAATGCCCTCGGTGGTGATGTCGCTGAGGCTGATGTTCATGCCGTAGGCGATGGAGATGAGGATGGCCAGCTTGTGGGCCGTGTCCATCCCCTCGATGTCATAGGTGGGATCGGCCTCGGCGAAACCGTGCGCCTGGGCGTCCTTGAGAACGTCGGCGAAGGGGGCCCCCTCGTCGGTCATCCTGGTCAGGATGTAGTTGGCGGTGCCGTTCATGATGCCCATGATGGCCAGAATCCTGTTGGCCACCAAACCTTCCTTGAGGGTTTTGATGACCGGGATGCCGCCGCCGACGCTGGCCTCGAAGCCGACCTCGACGTTTTTCGCCGCGGCGGCGGTGAAGATGTCCCATCCTTCCTGGGAGATCAGGGCCTTGTTGGCGGTGACCACGTGTTTGCCGGCGGCAATGGCCTTGAGCAGAAATGATTTGGCCGGTTCGATGCCGCCGATCAGCTCGACGATGATGTCAATGTCCGGGTCGTTGAACAGGTCGTCGGCGTTGGCGGTCAGGGTGACATCGGCAAACCGGGCCGGCAGTTCGCTGATCCTGATATCGGCCACCTTGGCAAGGCGGATGGAGAGGCCGGTCCGCTGCTGCAGCCTTTTCCGTTCGTTGAGGAGCACTTCGGCCAGGCCGCTGCCGACCGTACCGAAGCCGATGAGTCCGACTTGAATTTCTTTCATGATTTTCCAGGCAATAATACAGTGAGACAAAGGGTTGTTCTGTGGCGAATCCGTATCCGGCAAGACTTACCCTTTTTGGGCCGGCTTGTCAAAAAGTATGCAGGGGGGTTTGGCTGATTCCACGCGGGACCGCCGCCGCCATGACGGTCCGGTTGACCGGTTTTGCCATGCCCGGGCAGGGGAAGGCGGCAGGCGGGACGGGCTGGATATTTTCATAGCGTAATGGGGCGAGTTACGGTATATTCAGCCGGTGAATGAGTTGTCATTCATTCACGCCCGCCGGCTTTTTCATCATTTTGGACAGTTGGTTAGCGGTACGTCTTTTTCAACCTTAACTCAAGGAGACGGCATATGAATATTTTGACTTTCGGACCGAACGGCAGCGGCAAGGGCACCCAGGGCGCCATCGTACAGAAAAAGTACCATATGGATCATATTGAGTCGGGTGCCATTTTCCGCCAGCACATCAAGGGCGGCACCGAGCTCGGCAAAAAAGCCAAGGAGTATATAGACCGGGGGGAACTGGTGCCCGACAGCATCACCATTCCCATGGTCCTCGAAACCCTGGGCAAGTCCAAGGAAAAAGGCTGGCTCCTGGACGGTTTTCCCCGCTCCCTGGCCCAGGCGGAAGCGCTGGACAAGGCCCTCAAGGAATCCGGCATGAAGCTCGATTACGTGATTGAGATCGTCCTCCCCAGGGATATCGCCAATATTCCAGACGTTCCCATTTGGAAGCCCA
>JALHJD010000506.1 GCA_022837185.1 Desulfobacteraceae bacterium | reverse complement strand
ACGGTTTTTCTCCACAGTTCGCTTCCCTGGTATTTCAGATAGGCTTCACCCATTTTGGCCATGTCGCCCGCCGCAATGCCCTCGCGCTTGAGGAAGTCGGACGACGCCGGCATTTTGCGGGCCAGCATGATCATGAAGGCCACGGTCAGGTCCGCCACCGCGTCCGCGTTTCTTCCGGGCGTGTTGATGACGGGAATGCCGTAGGCGGTGGCGGCGGCCAGGTCCACGTTGACGGCGTTGCCGCGGCAGGTGACGATCGCCCGCAGGTCCCGCGCGTCGCGGATGGCCGGAAAATCGACCACGTCCATTTCCGTGATGAAAATCTGCGCGCCGGAAAGCGCCGCCGCAAGATCGGCGCCTCCGTCGTAGAGCTTCATTTTTTCCCGCCAGCCGGCGTAAACCACAGAGCCGATCGCTTCCAGCTCGCTTATGGCGGCCGAATCCAGCGAGGCCGTGACGAAGATATGCGGCGCGAAGCAGGGATCCGCCGCCCGCGCAGCTGAGGGAGACGGTTCGAAAAGCGATGCCGTGAGCAGATTGCCGATTTCCGCGTCGGCCGCGGCGCGCTTGTCGAAAGCCTGCCGCCAGCCGGCATACAGGTTTGCGTATTTTGCCGCCGTTTGACCGGGTCGGTGTTCCTTCATACCCGCGGCGATTTTTTCCGCTCCGGAAACGGCGTCGGCAAAGAGCCCCGCTCCGACGCCCGCCAGGAGCGCCGCGCCGACGGAGGTCACTTCGGCGGTGGGCGGGACCCAAACGACGCTTCCCGTCACGTCGGCGACCACGGCGTTGAAAAGCGAACTCGCGGACATGCCGCCGGCCAGGCGCACCGCGTCCGTCTTTTTGCCGGAAACCGCGGTGAGCTGTTCAAGATTGGCGCGGACGGAATAAGCGATGCCCTCCACGAGCGCCCGGGCAAGATGCCGGCGGCTGCGGGAAGGATCGCCCGTGACCATGTGCGACAGACTCAGGTTTCCGACCGGCAAACCCACGACGCGTCCGTCGAAGAGCGCAACGCCGAACGTGGAATAGACGCCGGCCGCTCCGGGCAGGGACAGTCCGGCTTC
>JALHJD010000166.1 GCA_022837185.1 Desulfobacteraceae bacterium | reverse complement strand
CCTGCCCACAGGATTGATGAAGCCCCTGAGCGGCAGCGGCGCCCGGGGGGTGATGATCGAAACGATCAAGACCTACGGCCCGGACGCCCTTGTTTCAAAAATGGCGGCGGTCATGCAGGGCAGCACCGAAACCACCTTTTACGTCCTGGCCCTCTACTTCGGCTCCGTGGGCATCAGGAAGTCCCGCCACGCCATAACCTGCGGCCTGATTGCCGATGGCGCCGGCATCACCGCCGCAATTCTCATCTGCTATTTCTTCTTCACCTGATTCCGCCTGCTCTTTCACGGCAAGAACCCTTTGCGGGACCGCCCCGCATTCAAACGAGATCAATGATCTCGGCATTGCCGAGGGGACGGCCCATTTTTGCCGCCAGGCCGCGGATATGGCGGACAACTCCCGGCAGGGCATCCGGAGAAACCTGTAGTCCGAGATCGGCGAGACAGCCGGCAACCGCCCTGCTCCCGCTCTTGGCTCCCAGGAGAATTGTCCGCCTGGAATTGACAAGTTCAGGGGCAAATGGTTCATAGGTGGCTGGGTCGGCCAGCAGGCCGTGCACATGCAGACCCGACTCGCAGGTAAATATCCCCCTGCCCACCACCGGATGATTGACTGCGATTTCCCGCCCCGACGCTTTGCCGACCAGGGTGCAAAGCGCCGGCAGGCGATCAAGGCGGTATTTTTCTTCGCCGAGGACCAGGACCAGCAGGGCCGCCACCTCCTCCAGTCTTGCGCACCCCGCCCGCTCACCTAACCCCAGGACGGTGACATCGGCCCAGGCGGCTCCCGCCTCCAGGGCCGAGACCGCGTTGGCCGAGGCCATGCCGAAATCATTATGGCCGTGAAAGCCGAACGCCGTCCCCCCATGGCGCCGGCCCACCTTGCTGAGCAGTTCGGCAGTCCCGCCCGGAGTCAGAATGCCGACGGTGTCCGCCAGCCTGATCCGCTCAACTCCCAGGGCAACAGCGGCGTCTATCAGTTCGGTCAGAAACCCGGCCTCGGCCCGGCTGGCGTCTTCCAGGCCCAGGGACAGGCTGGCAATCCCCGCGTCCCGGGCCAGCGCCACCGATTCCCTGAGCCGGGCAAGCACCCAGTCCCGGCTTTTTCCGAGGCGCGCACGGATATGCCGCTCCGAGGCCGGCAGGGACAGCGAAAGGATATCGGGACACAGCCGCCCGGCGTGGATGATGTCCCCGGGACGGCAGCGGCACCACAGCGACAGGCGGGGCCTTTCCGGCATCTCGCGAAGCGCGCCCATGAGCGGCCTCAGATCGTCGTCCAGGGGTGTGGCGGTGCCCACCTCGATTTCTTCGACGCCCACCGCGGCCACCGCCCCGGCAATGGCGATCTTCTGCGCCAGGGTGAACTGCACCCCCGGAGTCTGCGCCCCTTCACGCAGGGTGGAATCAATCAGTCCCGGCACTCCCCCGCCTATACCAGGATGAGCTTGCACCCGGCCGGCACCATGACCACGGCCAGTATCCGCCGGATCACCTTGAGCCCTGCACCGCATACCCTGATCAGACACATCCGCCGCCGCTGCCGGCGCAGCTCCTGCCGCCGCAGGGGGTGCTCCGCGTCTTGAACACCTCGGGGTTCCCGCCTTCGTAGATCGCAGCCAGCCCGGTTTCGATGAAGCCTTCCATGACCACCGTCCGCACTCCTGTCTTTTCAAGCGTTTCCCGCGGGGTCTCGCCGATGCCGCTGCAGAGCACCGCCCGGCAGTCGCCCAGCAGCCGGGCCAGCCTGAGCCAGCGCCGGAGTCCCCCGCCGGGTTTCGGTGCCGGCCGCTGTTCCACCAGCCGGTAGCCGGTCTCAGCCTGCTCCCAGATCTCAAAGGCTTCGGCTTCCCCCAGGTGGCGGTTCACCAGAATGCCCTCCCGGGTGGCCACCGCCACGTAAGCCCGGGGCGTGCCGGCAGGAGGCAGGGAGGCACAGGCGGACAGGCAGCCCCGGAATTCCCCGCTGCGGTCACTGTCGAGCAGGCCGACGGCGTCGGCGCGGCAGCGGGCGCAATGGCGCATCTGCGGCAGGTGCTTTTCCGCCGCCTCCCTCGCTTCTTCCATCCTGGCGGCGTCCGGCTGGGGAATGGCGGCAAAGGGGGTGTCCAGGTTGGGAAACATGGCCATGCAGTTGAAGAGATCGGCGCCCAGTTCCCGCATCCGCGCCGCCACGTCTTCGATATGGTGGTCGTTGATCCCGGGGATCAGAATGGAATTGATCTTCACCGTGATCCCGTGCCCCTTCAGCTCGCGCACCGCGGCCAGTTGCCGGGCCAAAAGCAGTTCCGCGCCCTCCCGGCCCCGGTAGGCGACCTTGCCGTCCTTGACCCAGCCGTAAATCCGGGCACCGATTTCCGGGTCCACCGCGTTGACGGTGACGGTGACATGGGAGACCTTCAGCTCGCCGAGTTCCGGGATGCAGGGCCCGATGTTCGTCCCGTTGGAGGCGAGACAGAGGATGATCTCCGGGAACCCGCGACGCAGCAGCCGCAGGGTGTCCATGGTCTCCTCGCCGTTGGCAAAGGGGTCGCCGGGGCCGGCGATCCCTGCCACGCTGATGCGCGGTTCCCGGGCCAGCACCCGGCCTACGTATTCCACCGCCTGGGCCGGGGTGAGAACGGTGGAAGTCACCCCGGGCCGGGACTCGTTGACGCAGTCGTATTTGCGGTTGCAGTAGTTGCACTTGATGTTGCACTTCGGGGCAACGGGCAGGTGAACCCGGCCGAAGCTCCCCTTGGCCAGGGGATTGAAGCAGGGATGTCTGCTCAGGTCGAGCTGTGCGGAAGTCATCGGATTCTCCTTTCCTGGTTGACAGCGGCTTACCCCGTGCCGGGGGAACGATTGAGGGAAGAACATGTTGCGCACCAGCCATGCAATTGGTGAGTGGTTTTTCGATTTCGATGCCGATTTCGATTTCGGCAAGATATTTCCTGCGCTGATTTGACAAAATTCGCACCCAACGGGATCGGGCTCACATGTAGCTGTAGCCGATGGGCGAACTGGACTGACTGCGGGCGATGATCGTGTTGACGATCTCATCAAACAGGCGCTGCGCCCCCCGGTAACCCAGGTGAAGAATGCGCTGCCCGCCCATCCGGTCGTGGACGGGAAATCCCAGTCTGATCAGCGGGACGTCCAGCTTGCGGGCCAGGGGGTAGCCTTTGCTGTTGCCGATGACGAGATCCGGAGCAAGCTGTTCCGCTTCCTCGCCGATTTCGAAAAAATCGGTGTTGTCGCGGACCAGGGGCATCTCCGGCAGCAGGTCGGCACAGACCTCCCTGACCGCCTCCGCCAGGCGGCCGCTTCTCCCTCCCGACGCGCACAGCACGGGTCTGATCCCGATCTCGGCCAGGAACGAGGTTAATCCTGCCACCAGGTCCTCCTCGCCGTAGATCACGGCCCGTTTGCCGGAGAGGTACTTGTGGCCGTCCACCAGGGAGTCGATGAGGCGGCCGCGCTCGGCGGCCAGGGCGGGGGGAGCGCCCCGGCCGCTCAGATCCGAGAGCAGCGCGAAAAAGGCATCGGTTTCCCGGATGCCGATGGGCAGGCCAAGGGTATGGCGGGGCCGGCCGAAGCGCCGGGACAGCAGTTCGCCGCCGCCCTGAAAGCCGTTCAGGGTGGGGCCGAACTCCAGCACCGCCCGGCAGGCCCCGGCGCCGGCGATGTCCGCCAATGATGTGCCGCCGGCCGGAATCTTCTCGTAGCGGGCGAGGGCCGGACCGTCCAGGGTGTCGGAATAGTCGGGGAGCACCACCGCCGGCAGGCCGAAGGCGGCCATGATCTCCTTCAGATGGCGCAGGTCCGCCGGCGAGACCAGGCCCGGCAGCAGGGTAATGCTGTCGCTCCCCGGGCCTGCCTCGGCCAGGGTGTCCAAAAGCCCGGTCACCGCCGCATGGAAGCCGTCCATGTGGGTCCCGGCGTAGCTGGGGGTGCTCACCCGGACCAGGCGGGGCAACAGGGCGGGATCGTTCACCTCCCGGACGAATTCCGCGAGAAACCGCGCCACATCGTCACCGATGGTCTCGGTCAGACAGGTGGTGGCGATGCCGATGAGCGCCGGCCGGTATTTTCTGATCACGTTGGTCAGGCCGAGCTTGAGGTTGGGACCGCCGCCGAAGACCGCGTTTTTCTCCCCCAGCGCCGAAGAGGCGATATCGATCGGCTCGTTGAAGTGGCTGATGATATAGCGCCGCATGTAGGTGGCGCAGCCCTGGGAGCCGTGCAGGAACGGGACCGCGCCGGCCACCCCCTTGAAAGCCAGGGCGGCTCCCAGCGGAGCGCACAGTTTGCAACCATTGGTGGTGGACAGGTATTTGGGGGGATTTTTGCTCATGACCGCACCTCCCCCTGCTGTGCCGGGGCATGGCGGCGGGGAACGAAACGCCACACCGGGCTCAACACCGAGGAATGGACTTCCCGGGCGAAATTGAGCATGCCGGCGAACCCGGCCATGGCGATCTTGCGTTCGTGGTTGTGGTCGCAGAAGCCGACCCCGAGCTTATAGGCAATGGGCCGCTCCTTGACGCCGCCGACAAAGATGTCGACGCTCTTTTCCTCCAGGAAGGAGGTCAGCTCCAGGGGATTGGCGTCATCGACGATGATGGTGCCGGGGTCGCAGATTCCGGCCAGCTCCTGGTAATCTTCCCGGGTGCCGGTCTGGGAGCCCACCATGGCCACTTGCATTCCCAGCAGCCTGAAGGCCTTGACCAGGGAGAAGGCCTTGAAGGCGCCGCCCACATAGACCGCCGCCTTCCGGCCGGCCAGGGCTTCCCGGTAGCGGGTCAGCTCGGGCATGACCGCCTCGATCTCGGAGCGCACCAGCTCCCTGGTCCGCGCCATGATCAACGGATCCCGGAAATGATCGGCCACCCGGTACAGCGAATCGGCCATGTCCTCGATGCCGAAATAGGAAACCCGCACCGAGGGGATCCCGTATTTTTCCTCCATCATCCGCGCCAGATCCATGGTCGAGCCGGAACACTGGACCACGTTGAGGGCCGCGCCGTGGCAGCGGCGGATGTCGTCCACCCGGCCGTCGCCGGTGATGTTGGCCACCACCTCGATGCCCATGCGCCTGAAGTAGTCGCGCACCAGCCAGATCTCGCCGGCCAGGTTGAAGTCGCCGAGGATATTGATGCTGTGGGGAGAAATGGTGCCGGTATCGCCGGTGCCCACCAGGCGGAACATCGCCTTGCAGGCGGCCTGGTACCCGGCCCGCTTGTTGCCCTTGAACCCCTCGGACTGGACCGGGATGACCGGGATGCCGGTTTCCGCCTCGACCTCCCGGCAGACCGCCTCCAGGTCGTCGCCGATGATCCCGACGATGCAGGTGGAATAGACAAAGGCGGCCTTGGGGGAATGGCGGGCGATGAGTTCGATGAGGGCCCCGCGCAGCTTCTTCTCGCCGCCGAAGATGATGTCGCGCACCTGCAGGTCGGTGGAAAAGCTCAGGCGGTGCAGCTCCGGTCCGAAGGACAGGGCGCCGCGGATGTCCCAGGTATAGACGGCGCAGCCGATGGGACCGTGCACCAGGTGCAGTGCATCGGCGATGGGATAGAGCACCACCCGCGAGCCGCAGAACACGCAGGCCCGCTGGCTGACCGCCCCCGCCAGACTGTCCTTGTCGCATGCTATTTCACAGGGCGCGTCGCCGATGCGGTGAATCTGTTCCTTCCGTTCCTCAAGTATGGCCGCCTGCATGATCTCCTCGCTCTCCGTTTGGTGTTTGCCGAACGGTACAGCAACCGGCGTGCCATATTGATTCAGTTCATAATATCAATAGATTAGCTCTAACTGTCGCGGGTTTGTCC
Organism: Desulfobacteraceae bacterium; assembly: GCA_022837185.1. GTDB lineage: Bacteria > Desulfobacterota > Desulfobulbia > Desulfobulbales > Desulfobulbaceae > UBA10518. The sequence continues at coordinate 1,050 of JALHJD010000166.1, read as the reverse complement.
TTCCCGGAGCCCGCCCCGGATGGTCGCAGCCGCGACAAAAAGGAAGGAATCGCGACAAATTTGACTTCATCATCCCCCGGATCATATACTTTAATTGGCCAAGCTGATCTGCCCACTGGCGTTATCTGAACCAACGGACAAGCCCATATTCAGCGGGAAATATCATATGTGCGAATTCTGCATCCAACACGGTGAAGGCAGGAAATGGTATGAAAACATGACCAATTACTCGCGGGAGCTCTTCCTGCAGGTCAGCTCCGACGAGGAGCTGAAAAACTACCTCGCCCGCTTCGGCCAGTCCATGCATGACAATATCCCTAAAGCTGAAAAATGGAAAAGACGGCTGCCGTTCATCTACGATTTCCTGGTGTATCCAAGGCTCACCCGCAGCTTGAAGAAAAGCCATTTCGGCCAGATCGTGCCCGTGGAAGACGTCGAAAAAATCCTCAGGAAAGTAGGGAACGTCTGGAGACTGCCGTGCATCTGCCGCAAGGTAGCAACCGGAGAAGACAAGCGATACTGTTACACAGTCGGCATGGACGCCACGGGGATACTGAAGGAACTGCCGGATTTCCGCGATTTTGATCGGACCACCCCGGAGGCTGCCATAGGCGAGATCAAAAATCTCGATGCCAACGGCATGACGCACAGCGTCTGGACCTTCCAGACGCCGTTCATCGGCGCCGTCTGCAACTGCGACCACGATTGCATGGCGTACCGGGTTGAATACCGGTCACGGCTGGCCAGGGTCATGTGGAAGGCGGAGTACGTCGCCACAATCGATAAAGACCTCTGCAAAGGATGCAAGTTGTGCCTGAAGCATTGCCAGTTCGGGGCTGTCGATTACTCGCGGGAGCATCGGAAGTGTTCAGTGGATTACAGAAAATGTTATGGCTGCGGGGTCTGTCGAGCGGTCTGCCAGGAGACCGCCATCACATTGTTGCCGAGAAAAGATCAGCCCTTGGCGGCTGATTCCTGGTAGGTAAACCATTATTGCAAAAGTATGATTATTTTTCAGTGGCAATCACATGAAATTATGAAGGAGGTCAG
>JALHJD010000165.1 GCA_022837185.1 Desulfobacteraceae bacterium | reverse complement strand
CCCGCAGCAGCCGGGTTTTTTTCCCCGCCAGCGCGTCATTTCGAATGCTCATTGTCTTTCTCCATGTATGTCAACTTCCTCCGGAGAGGAACTGAACAGTTGTTCCCTTGATCGATGCGTAGCCGCAGACCTGCCATCCTGTAACTTGGCAAGATACCAGCGCGTTTCCAGGCCGTCAATGCAAAATACATGGTGTCTGGAGGCGCCCCGGACCACCAGGGAGGCGGGACGTGTCAGGGGCAAATTATTTTACAATTATGTTTTATTTTAAATAATGATATTTCAATAATGAAAAAAAATGAACAAGCCGGCAACCCCAACCATGGGATGGTACTGCTTTGATACCACATAAAATCAACAAGATAAACAAAATAATCGCTGAATTTTTGGGATGGCACGATGATTGATATACCTCACCGTAGAGGAAATATTGCACATTCACATACAACTGCGGGAGAAAATTATGAAAAAAATCGAATCGATCATTAAGCCGTTCAAGCTTGATGACCTCAAGGCGGCCCTGCATGACCTGGGCGTGCAGGGCATGACGGTGGTTGAGGTCAAGGGGTTCGGCCGGCAGAAAGGGCACACGGAGATCTATCGCGGCGCTGAATACGTGGTCGACTTCATCCCGAAAATCAAAGTGGAAACCGTTGTCCCTGATGACCTGGTCGACCAGGTCGTGGAAACAATACTCAACACCGTCCGAACCGGCAAAATCGGGGACGGCAAGATTTTCGTTCTTCCCGTTGAGAAAGTATGCCGGATCAGGACCGGAGAGACCGACAATGACGCGCTGTGATGTCCGTCTGAAGTCCCATAACCACACCATTACCTTTTATGGAGGAAAAATACCCATGCGATCAATACTACCGCTTGCCGCCGCGGCCCTGGTTACGGCTTCCGCCGTGCCGGCCCTGGCCGAGGAACCCGGAACGGGGGCAACCCTCATCCACCTGGCATATTCCCTTGACACCTTCTATTTTCTGATGTCCGGAGCACTGGTGATGTGGATGGCCGCCGGCTTTGCCATGCTTGAGGCCGGCCTGGTCCGCAGCCGGAATACCGTGGAGATTCTGACCAAGAACATCGCCCTGTACGCGGTGGCCTGCATCATGTACATGTTTGTCGGCTACAACATCATGTACGGCGGCGGCCCCAACGGCTTCCTGCCGGGCTTCGGCTTCCTCCTCGGCCCGGATAACGGAGTCGGAGACGTCCTGGGCAGTGCCGGGGAGATCTACTATTCCACCATGGCCGACTTTTTCTTTCAGGTGGTTTTTGTGGCCACCGCCATGTCCATTGTCTCCGGCGCGGTGGCCGAGCGCATGAAATTATGGAGTTTCCTGGCCTTTGCGGTGGTTATGACCGGCTTCATCTACCCGGTGGAGGGGTACTGGAAGTGGGGCGGCGGGTTCCTTGACAGCCTCGGATTTCTCGACTTTGCCGGGTCCGGCGTCGTTCATCTCTGCGGTGCCTCGGCCGCCCTGGCCGGCGTCCTTCTCCTTGGCGCCCGCAAGGGAAAATATGCCGGCGGCAAGGTTCACGCCATACCGGGAGCCAACCTCCCCCTGGCCACACTGGGCACCTTCATCCTCTGGCTGGGCTGGTTCGGCTTCAATGGCGGCTCCGAACTGAAAATAAGCAATATCGAGGAAGCAAACGCGGTGGCCATGGTCTTCGTCAATACCAACATGGCGGCGGCCGGCGGGCTGGTGGCCGCCCTTCTGCTGGCCCGGGCCTGGTTCGGCAAGGCTGATCTCACCATGGCCCTCAACGGCGCGCTGGCGGGACTGGTCGCCATCACGGCCGAACCGCTGACCCCGGCCCCCCTGGCCGCCACTGTGGTCGGCGCCGTCGGCGGGCTCCTTGTCGTGTTGTCCATCGTCTTCATTGACAAGGCCAGGATCGACGATCCGGTCGGCGCTATATCCGTCCATGGTGTCGTGGGCATCTGGGGGCTGATCGCCGTGGCCTTTACCAACCCCGAAGGTTCCCTGCTTGCCCAGTTGGCCGGAATAGGCGTCATCTTCGCCTGGGTGTTCGGCACCAGCATCGCCGCCTGGGCCGTGATCAAGGCTGTCCTGGGTATCAGGATCAGCGAAGAGGAAGAACTGGCCGGGGTCGACATCGCCGAATGCGGCCTCGAAGCCTACCCCGAGTTCACGACCAGCAAGTAAGGAAACCGATCCCCCATGCCCCGCAATGAATAGAGGTCCCACAAGGGCCTTGTTCATTGCGGGGCAATGATTTTGGGGAAAGTCGGCAGTCGGCAGTTACATTTCAGAAACGGGAGCGGGAATCAGAAACCGGGAAGAGAAGTTTGCAGCTTCGCTGATGCTTGCATAACCTCTCATTCGGCTTCAAACCCTAAACTGCCAACTTTCCAACACCCTTCTCCTGGGGGAGAAGGTGCCCCGTAGGGGCGGATGAGGGGGCCTGCAACCGACAAGCCGCCAGGCTTCTAACCTTAGACTGCAAACTGCCGACTGCCGACTGCCAACTTCTCCGGCAAGCCGGACGTACCGTTCCCCCCTTGATTAATGCCCCACGCTGTAGTATATATTTTATTTAATGAGAAACATTGCCATGAACAGACACGCCACCGCGCTGCTGATCGTCACCCTCGCCCTGATCGTTACCGGGACGGGTTTTGTCCGTGCCGATCTGCAGTTGTGCCGGACCCGGTGCGAGTATTCAGCCCTGAACCTGGAAGCCCCGCCGCCATGCTGCCCGCTGAAGCAGGGGGCGGTTCACGCCGCGCCGGCCGGTCATCATGGGGCAGAGGTTCCGGATTGCCCGCATATCGACAGCAAACCGGAAGCTGCCGATTCCCTCACCTTCCTCGCATCGGCAAACACCCTGCCCACCCCGCCAAGGGTTGCCGCTTTTGCCGCGTTCCTGCCGCCGGCGGTGCCTGCCGGGGCCTTCAGGTTTGCAGGCTGGTCCACTCGTACGGGCCTGCCGCCGCCTGACCTGACATTCCCCCCCGCCTACAGACTCAACTGCACCCTGCTCATTTGATACCTTCCTTTCATCCGCTGTTGCACGCGGACTGACGCGCAAGTCCGGTTTTCAAACTTGCTTTTCAACTTGCCCGGCCTGCGCCCGAAATGGGTAAAGCGGGTCCCCATGCAAACCAATGAAAGGAATCGTATCATGAAAAAAACACTCATCATTTTATTGTCAATGGCCCTGCCCGCGGGTCTCCTGCTTTTCCCGCTCGATACCCATGCCTTTTTCGGCCCCTGGGCGAACAGGCACCAGCCCGTCACGGCCGAGAACGGCCAGGTCCGCATCCCCCTGCACACAATCAACGACGGCAGGGCCCACTATTTCACCTTCAAGGCCGATGGAAGAAAAATCAGCTTTTTCGTCCTGAAAAGCCGTGACGGCGTGATCCGTGCCGCTTTTGACGCCTGCGACGTCTGCTTTCCAGAGAAAAAAGGCTATTCCCAGACAGGAGACTTCATGACCTGCAACAACTGCGGCCAACGCTTCCATGCAAGCAAAATCAATGTTCTCAAGGGCGGCTGCAATCCGGCGCCCCTGCGCCGCACCACCGAGGGCGGCGACCTGGTTATCGCCGTTACCGACATCTTCACCGGTCTTCGCTACTTTTAGGACAGGGGGGAGCGCATCATGAACATCCTGACCATTCCTCTGCGCAACACCTGGCGCAAACCGTCCCGGACCCTTCTCCTGCTCCTGGTCTTCACTCTGGGCGTCATGTCCATCGTGGCCCTGTACCAGGTATCCCTGGTTATCGGCGACAGCATGGAGAAAAAACTGTCAACCTACGGCGCCAATATTCTGGTGGCCCCGAAAAATGAAACCCTGAGCGTCCGATACGGCGGCCTGCATCTGGGCGATATGCTGTACGAAGTGCAGCCGCTGTCGGAAACGGACACCGTCGCCGCCGTCCGTTCCATTGAGCTCAAGGAGCGGATCAGCTCCGTGGCGCCCAAACTGGTCACAACCACCCGGATCGGGGAAACACCTGTGGCGGTGGTCGGAGTGCGCTGGGACGATGAACTGCCGATCAAGAGTTACTGGGTGCCCGAGGGCAGGTTTCCCACCGCGGCGGATGAAATTGTGGCCGGCAGCAGGGCGGCGGAAAAATTCGGCCTCGCCCCCGGTGATGCCGTCACCCTCCTGGGGCGGTCCTTCACGGTCGCCGCCGTCCTCCATCCGACCGGGGGCGACGACGACGATGTGCTGCTCGCCGACCTGGAGGCGGTACAGGCGGCAACCGGCCGGCCGGACGAAGTCAGTTTCCTGGAAGTAGCGGCCCTCTGCCACGGCTGCCCCATTGACGACATTGTGGCCCAGATGCGCGGCATGCTGCCCGGCGCCGACATCAAGGCCCTGAGCAATGTGGTGAACCAGCGCATGGCTTCCATCCATTTCGTCCAGCGGCTCGTCCTCTCCATCAGCCTGGTGATCCTCGTCACCGCCGCGACCATGGTCGGCCTGTCCATGCTTTCCGCGGTCAACGAACGGAAGAAGGACATCGGCCTCCTGCGTTCCCTGGGCTACAGCAAGGGCAGGGTCTTTTTCATCTTCTGCGTCGAGGCCGGGATCATCGGCATCCTGGCCGGCCTGCTGGGATATTTTTCCGGCTACGGGGCCAGCTTCAAGGCCCTGAGCCTGCTGGCCATGGCGGAAGGGGCCAGGCCGCTTTTTGACCTCAACCATCTTCTGCTGACCTGTGCCGCCATCGGCACGGTAACCGTCGCCGCCGCCGCCTATCCGGCCTGGAAGGGCGCCGGAGTCGAACCATCGCGGGCCCTGATGGCCCTGTAAGGAGGCACCTATGCTGCAGGCAATCAACATCAACAAGATATGCAAATCGGAAGGGGCCGAAACCCGGGTCCTCAACAACATATCCCTGGAGATCCCCCCGGGTGAATTCCTGTCCATCGTCGGCCGTTCCGGCTCGGGCAAGACCACCCTGCTCAATGTCCTCGCCACCCTGGTGCGGCCCGACGACGGTGAACTCCTGTACCGCGGCGACGACCTGACCTCCATGCCCGAGAAGGGCCTGAACCGCCTCCGTCACGCCGACTTTTCAGTCATATTCCAGTTTCACCATCTCGTTCCCTACCTGACCGCGCTGGAGAACACCCTGCTCCCCTTCATGCGTTCCCTGAAGCCGGCATCCGGGGAACTCGTGCAAAGGGCGAAGGACTGCCTTGAACGGGTCGGCCTGGCCGGCAAGGAAAACCGCCTGCCCGGCAGCCTTTCCGGCGGCGAGCAGCAAAGGGTGGCCATCGCCAGGGCCCTGGTGAAATCATCGCGCATCCTGTTCGCCGATGAGCCGACGGGCAGTCTGGACAAAAAGACCGGCGAAGGGATAATGAACCTGATCGCCGAGTTGAACCGGGAGGGACTCACCGTTGTCATGGTCACCCACGATCCGCAGTACGCCGAACTGGCGCACCGGTCGGTGACGATGGAAGACGGGGCGCTGGCCTGACGGACGGAGAGGGAGTTGGAAGTCGGCAGTCGGCAGTTGGCAGTTTGGGGTTTGCAGCCTTGCGGCTTGTCGGCTTGAAGAAACTCAACGCGGTATCCTTTCGCCGCACAGCATGGTATGATAAGGCTGGACAATAGGGGTTCAGGCTGTGTGTCTGCCGGGGCTCTGCCGCGCCGGGAGTCGATGGGCTGTCAGGCTGCGGGAATATGGAAATCAGCTGACAGCCTGCAGGCCAAACTCCTCAACTGCTCACTGTTCTCATCGGGATGCCCATGAACCACGGCTGGACCGGCAAGGTCATCAAAGTGGACCTGACCGCCGGCACAATATCCACTCTGCGCCCTTCCGCCGAACTCTACCGAAAGTTCATCGGCGGCAAGGGGCTGGCCGGACACTTTCTCCGGCCCTGTATCACCCTGCCCTGGGACCACCCCGACATGCCGATCCTCCTGTTCACCGGCCCGCTGGTCGGCACGGCGGCTCCCACCTCGGGACGTTCCACGGTCATGTCCCGCTCGCCGCTTACCGGCACGGTGGCGGACTGCTCCGTGGGAGGCCGGCTGGGCTTCCAGCTTAAGCGGGCCGGCTGGGACGGCATCATCATCACCGGGCGCTCTCCCTTTCCCCGAAGCCTCGAGATCGACAACGATGCGGTCCGCCTCGTTGACGCCACGGCCCACTGGGGCGCAACCACCGATGTGGTGTTCGCGGAATTGGGCGACGGCGGCCGGTCCGTGGCCGCTGTCGGGCCGGCCGCCGAAAACGGGGTCGCCTTTGCGTCGCTGATGGTGGACAGGCACCATGCCGCCGGCAGAACCGGCATCGGGTGCTGTTTTGCCGCCAAAAGGCTCAAGTACCTCGCCATCCACGGGACGAACAGGGTACCCGTTTTCGACCGGGGCGAACTGCTGGCGGCGCGGGAGGAGATCATGCGGCTGACCGCGGCCTCGCCGGTACTCATGGGCCAGCAGGGTTTTTCCTGCTTCGGCACCGGATCCATTTACGATCTGATGGATTCCCGCCGGATGATGCCCACCGACAACTTCCGCAAAACCCACTTTGACCGGGCCGGGGAACTGAACGCCCACGCCTACAGGGAAGCATACCTGCCCGTGAAGCACGGGTGCATGGGCTGCCACATCCGGTGCAAAAAAATTGCCGGCCGGGGAAAGAGAAAGGGGGCGTCCATGCCCGAATTTGAAACCATGTCCCATTTTACCGCCCTGCTCGGCAACACGGACATGGAGCTGGTCATGGAGGCAAACCGGGTCTGCAACCTGTACGGCATGGATACCATATCGGCCGCGGCGACACTGGCCTGTTATCGCGAAATATCGGGTGAAACGGATCTCTCCCCCCACCTCCTCCGCCTGCTGCATGAA
>JALHJD010000505.1 GCA_022837185.1 Desulfobacteraceae bacterium | reverse complement strand
CCTTTTTAACGGTCCGTGTCATGCCCATCCAGGTCGATGTATCGCCGCCGTCGGCAACGACAATATCGTCTTCCCGGTTCATGAATTTATTGACCTCATTGGCCAGACGCATCGGATGCATGGGCAGGGTTTCGCACTCCCACATGGTTTTGGCGTCTTTTTTGCCGGCCTCATGGGCCGCGCGGACGGTGTCCACCCAGGGCGCATACTGCGCCTTCAACGCATCGCTGATTTTTTGTTCATCCAGAAGAGCATTCAGTTCCTTGAGGAACGACTTCACGTCGCTGACGATGCCCAGATCGATGGTCCGGTTGCGTCCGATTTCATCAGGAGCGATGTCGACCTGAATAAATTTGGCGGTCGGCGGAAAAATTTCGCCGAAGATGTAGAACAGGCTCAGGCGCCCGCCCAGGAAAAGCACCAGGTCGGTGGTCATGAGCGTAATCATGGCCGAACCGGGACGGATCGCCAGAGAGCCTTCAAAGCAAAGGGGGTGTGTATCGGGAATAACGCCGCGGCCCGCGCCCGCCGTGTAAATCGGAATACCGATTTTTTCCACGAATTCGATGACTTCTTTTTCGGCATCTGAATACCACAGGCCGCTGCCGCCGATGACAATCGGGTTTTTCGCCGCCTTCAGCAAGTCGACAACCTTGCGGGTGTTCTCCCGGTCAACGGGCTTGGAGGCGAGGGTTGTGCAGGGCTTCTTGACCGCAGCCATATCCACCTTGGCGTTCAGAACGTTGCAGGGAAATTCCAGGTAAACGGGGCCGGGCCGGCCGCTCATGGCGGCGCGGAAGGCCATGTCCACGTACTCGGGAATCCGCTCCGGCACGTAGCAGACGAAGGCTTTCTTCACCATCGGTTCGATGACGGGAAGCTGGGTCATGTCCTGCAGGTCCAGTTTTTCCGTCGCCTCGGTTCCCACGCAGCCGGCAATGAGAATGACCGGCGCATTGGAAAGCCGGGCGCTGGCGATGCCGGTTAGGGCATTGGTGAAGCCGGGACCGGCCGTGACCATGGCCACCGCCGGTTTGCGCGTCATCCGGGCCTGCGCTTCGGCCATGA
>JALHJD010000164.1 GCA_022837185.1 Desulfobacteraceae bacterium | reverse complement strand
GGCGTGGATTGAAACTGGTCATCGGAATGAATGTAGGCTTGAACCCATGGTCGCCCCCCGCGCGGGGGCGTGGATTGAAACAATGAATAAACTCAACCCGTGGTTCGTCCTCTCTGTCGCCCCCCGCGCGGGGGCGTGGATTGAAACACCTAACAGCCTACGGCCTACAGCCTAAAAAGCTGGTCTCCCCCCGCGTGGAGGGGGCATGAACGGTATACGGTTGTTTAGGGAGAGAGGTTTACTGTTCCCTGCTTCCCGCGCCAATCCCTCAATCAATTCTCTTCGGGCAGGGCGTAATTTTTGATGATCATGTCCAGGAGGCGCTGCTCAAGGGGGGAAAGATTGACGAACTGCAAACCGTATCGAGTCAGTCTGGTGCCGGGATCGGTGGAACGGGGACTTCCAGGACTGGAAAAGACAAGGCGGGCGGAGATGGAGCGCATGATGAAGCGATTTTCGTCGGATATGAGATCAATGGCGACCAGTTTGCCTGCCAGGGTGCTTTCCTCGCATTCCGAAAAAATGCCGATGCCTTTCCTGTTCAAGTCGACAATGCAGGCCAGGCTGTCACACTCTCCCTGCATGGCGGCTACGAGGGTGTCTTTCATCCGGTAGCGGGGGAGTTGTCGGTTCTCGTTTGAAGGGGTGGAGTGCATGGCAGCTTCTCTCTGCTGAAAGGACAATAACCGGCAGAAAACGTCGAGCGGGTCCGGTCGAAAGAGCAAATCGTCTCAATTTCAGGAAAACATACAATCCGGCAAAATGCAAATATGGGTTTTTTGGGGAGAGAGAAGAGTGAAGCGGGGAGCGGGAAGCGTGAATAAAAACAGTTCCTGCTTCTTGCTCCTCGCTTCCTGCTTCACTCTTAAAATTTCACCCGGACCCGGTAGGTGAGAGTGGCTGCGCCCTGGGGCGGCACCTCCACCTGCCAGACGGCGGTGCTGCTCGTCGCCTTTTCGTGGGGCAGGGACTCCGCCAGCATCTCCCAGTCGCCGGGGATCGGTTCCACCACCTTAACGGTCACCGCTTCCTTTTTGGCGTTTTTCAGTTCAATGAGGTAGGCGCCTTCAAACACGTAGTCATAGCGGGTGAAGCCGGAAACTTTTTTGAAATCCGTCTGCTTTCTGTTGGCCGTGACGTCAAAGGCGTCGCCGAGCTTCAGGCGCACGGTTTCGTTCTCAGGGGTGTGGTCGATGCGGTCCTCGCCGACAAACTGCAGCCGGTCGCGGGTATCCTTTTTATAGACCCGCACCACCCCCTTGGGCAGGGGAAGGCCCAGGCGGTTTTCCTTGGTGTTGGCAACCTCAACGAACACACCGATCTTCATTTTCTGCCCGAGGTCGTCGTACTGGCTGCGGTAGTAGTAGTCGGCGCCCCGCAGGACCAGCTCCTTGCGGCAGGGCACCTGGCCGGCCTGGAGCAGCGCCACCTGCTTGGTCTGGTTGTCGCGGATGGTGGTCGGGCGCTCCAGGGTGTAGAGGTGGTACTCGAACATCTGCTCCTCGGCCATGCTGTCCTTCATCTCGGCGGCCATGGGCACGGGCATTTCCATGAGGCGTCGGGCTGGTTCCTCGGGGGGCGCCTGGTGGACATCGCCGGCCACCAGCTGGAGGCTGGCATTGGTATAAGTCGTGCCGCTCTGGTTGGTCAGGGTGACCCAGCCGTTGATATCCATGGCGGTATCCTCCGGGTTGAGCTCCGCCACGTAGTCGGCCTGCCAGCCGAGACCGCCGGTCAGGTAGCTCAGCTCCACCTGCTGGGGCTGGTCCGTCTGGCTCTGGGCCAGCATGGTCAGGGTCGGCCGGTCCCGCAGATTTTTCGGCACATGGTCGAAGGCCAGCCGCCCGGGAATGCCGGTTTCGATATGGTCGCCCACTTGCAGCACCACCCCGTTATTGGCGCTCAGCACCTTGCCCTGCTGCCGGGTTTCCTCGCCGGTGGTCGGGTGGGTTCTGATCACCGTCACCTCCAGACCCACGTATTTTTCCAGCAGGGCCTGGGGGGTAAGCAGATCGAACTCGAAATTCTGCTCCAGGATGTCCAGCTCCCCGCCGCTGAGCAGGGCGGTTTCCGGCTTGATCTGGGCGCTGACCTCCCGGAAGGCAAGGATGTTTTGCCCCGCGGGCAGGGTGATGGTGCGCCGGTCCTTGACCAGGGCCAGATTCCGATTATATATGGTGACGCTCACACCCTGCTGGTCGGCAAGGGTGGTGGTGTATTCGGCGCTGAAGGCGGGAAGAGTGCTGGGCAGGCAGAGCAGGGCGGCGGCAACGGCAAAAACTGTTTGTTTCATTTTCTTCTCCATGATCTTGCTGTTGGGATGAGGCATGAAGGTTCTCGTTTTTCTGCACCCTATTATACCAGGTTGGCCGCTGAAAGCTTCCCTGGAATTGCGCAACAGGGTTTGCAAGATCCGGGCCCGGCCGATTGCGGTTCTGGCCATGGTGCGGGGGGCGGGGGGATGAGCGATGTCGGCTGCGCCCGGATTCTGCCGGGAGCGGAAAAGAAAAAAGGCCCGAACTTCAGGCCTTTTCGTATGAAACCGGACGCTGCCGGATGATGTCGTGGTGGAGCTGAGGGGATTCGAACCCCTGACCTACGCATTGCGAACGCGTCGCTCTCCCAGCTGAGCTACAGCCCCGTTGAGCTCCATAAACCACAACTTTGGTTTTCTCACAACGGAAAATCGCATTTTGCATGAAATTTGTCGGTCAGGGTCAGGGCCGGGCATGGCGGGCAAATTTTCCACTCCGGACGAAGCACCTCATTTCTTCGGAATATCCGGATACCGGGTCCGGAAACCTTCGAAGGACCAGCGCACCGACTCGATGTCCCGCTCCCTTGCGCCGGATCGGCGGAGTATGCCTTCCCAGCCGGTCAGGGCGCCGCGCACTTCCCGGATGATGTCCAGCGCTTCCCCCCTTTTCAGGCTGAAAGCCTCGTGCCGGCTCAACAGGTTGTCCAGGGTGGCGGCGGAGCCATGGGCGCCGACCTGCAGGGAGAGATGAAAGGTTTCGGCCTCCTGTTTCCGGGCCGGCATGGGGAGCAGATCAAAGGCCGGGGCAAGAGACCAGCCGTCCAGGTGGAGAAAGCCGTGATTGCGGGGATGGTCATCCTCGTTGCGTATATGCATGTTGAAGGCGATTCGGCGGAAGAGTTCATGGTGGTCGCGGCGCACATGGGCGACGAACCTGCGCATGCGGCCGGCGATGTCCGGGTAGGAGGCCTGTTCCAGCTCGTTGATGTCGAGATTGCCGAGGGCGAAGGCGCTGAGGAACGGGATGCGGAAGCCCCTGCCGCGGTCAAACCGTTTCACCAGGTAGGCCGTCCGGCCGCTGACTGGCTCCAGACGGATTTCCGGGATGGTGATGCCCGCTTTTCCCGCCAGGGTCATGGCGGCAAATTCGACGGCGGGGTAGCGGACCAGGGTTTTCGTGCTTTCAAATTTGGCGATCCACTCCTCTCCATCGATGCGGACGGGGCATTTCGGCTGGGCGCCGCCCAGGGAGGTTCCCTGCCGGAGCAGGTAGCGGATGGCGGGTGAAAGGGGTTCTTCGTTCATTGCCCGGTCAAAGGCATCGGCCACCTCGCCCAGTTCGGCCAGGGTGACCGGCTCTTCGCCCGGCGTCGCCGGTCTCTCCGGAGTGGTGCCCAGGGAAAGGGCGCCGACGGCCTGGGTTGAGGCCAGGTCCAGCAGCTCATGCTCCTTCAGGGTCCCAAAGGGGACATTCCGCGCCCGGGCGAGGATGAACCTCCCCCAACTGTCGGGGAGCAGGTCGCACAGCGGCCCGAAAATGCCCTTGTTCTTGCGGGTGACAAACTCCTGTGGAGACAGGGGCAGGTTGACCGGATCCAGGGCCATGGCGTTCGGCCGTTCCAGGTACCGGTTGCCGTAGCGGAAGCGGCCGACCCCGGATTCATGATCAAGGGTGAACAGTCCGGCAGGCACCGGTTTGTTTTCTCCGGGCAGGTCTATGAAGACGAATCGTTCGAATTCACTGCCGTTCATGGCGCACCTGCAGCGGCTTAAAAGTCATACTTCTTTTCCTTTTTCTCCCGCACCCGGGCCGGCAGCCGCTGCCTGTCCAGGGTCTGGCCGATGACATCGTCCTCGGGCTCGGCAAACCGCAGCGCATCCTCGAGCTGGTACACTTCCAGGGCGGCGAGAAAAGTGGAAAACTTGACGCCGGGATCACCCGCCTCCATCCGGCGCACCGAGGATGAAGATGTGCCGATCATTTCCGCCGCCTGGTCGATGGTTTTCCGCCGCCGCTTCCGCGCCAGACGCAGGTTGCGGCCGATCCGCCGCAGCCGCTCCCGCATGGCCGGAGAAAGTGCATGGTCTGTTTTGTTCATATTTGAACTTTTATATGGGTTTTGCTGTTCATATCTGAACGTATTATGGGGTATGGGCAACAAAATGTAAACAGTTTTTTTCAGGCGGCCGGGAGAGGCCCCGCTCAGGAAAGGTAAATAATGGTTACGCCCGCCACGATCAGAACGGCGCCGGACAACCGGGCAAGGGAAAAGGCTTCCTTGAAAACCAGCACGCCGGCAAGCGAGGTAAAGAGGATGCTGAGCCGCTTGATGGCTATCACAAAGGCGACCGGGCCGGTTTGCAGGGCCCCCATCTGGAACAGGGCCTCGGCTATAAAGGTAACGCCCAGGAAGGCAAAAAGAAGAATATGCGCCGGGCGAACGGTGGTGACACTGTTGTCGATGCCCCACAGGCGCCTGCGGCCAAAAAAAAGGAGGAGCAGCGCGACCGCCCTGATGACGGCGGAGTACCAGACAAAGGTGTACGGATCGGACAGCAGGGTCGCCGACTTGTCGTAGACGCTGGAAATCGAGTAGATGAGAGCAACACAGACCACCAGCCGCACCCCCCTGTCCCGGAATATCCGCCTGCCGCCCAGTTTTGCCCAGTCCGGCAGCGAGCCGGCGTCAATGCTCATGGTGCCGAGAAAGACCAGGAGTATGCCCAGAACCCCCACAAGGCCGATTACCTCGCCCCGCAGGACCCAGGCCGTCAGGATGGTGAAGACAGGAGTCAGGCCGAGAAAGGGCAGGGCATAGGAGAGCTCGCTTCCGCGGATGGCCTCGACCAGTAGCAGTATCGCAGCGATATTGAGGGAAATGGTGACAAAGGCGGCCCGGTGGAAATCAAGATCCCCGGGGATGGCGACCAGGCCGGGGACCAGGATCAGGGGAAAGACGCTGATTCCCGCGGCCAACTGGCCGAAGGCCGCTATGGCCAGGACGGAATAGGTGCTGGTCAGAGTTTTGGTGGCGGCCTGATTTGCCGCCTTGGCGGTTGCGGACAGGGCAGACAGGGAGAACCACAGCATGACGGCGGGCCGCTGATTACTTGTCCGGGCCGAACCGCAGGGAGGGTTCTATGTCCTCCTCCCCGGTTACTTCCCGGGCCCGGCCGTTTTCCACCGAGGGGAAGCGGCCGGCCGGGGCGGTCATCCAGGCGAGGATATCATTCCAGACCACTTCCGCCTGCAGGTCGCGCAGCAGCATGTGATAGCCGTCGGGGTAGACCAGGATGCGCTGCGGGCGGGAAAAGGTATTGTTGAGCCGCTGCCGGAAAACGTGGCGCATGGGTTTGGGAGGGATGATTTCGTCCCTGGCCCCGTACAGCAGAAGGGTGTTGTGGTCGTAGCGGTCGGCCGATTCATAGGCGCCATCCATCAGGTTGGCCAGGCCGTAAATGGCATCGACCCTTGATTTCTTGATAACCAGAGGGTCCTGGCTGAGCTTCTTGAGCATTTCCCGGTTGTCGGAGGGCTTGATATCGAGATGTTCCGGGGTCAGCGTAGCCCAGGGGATGGTACGGGCCGCCAGCGCCAGCAGCCAGCGTTGATAGAACGGCATGGTCCGGCGGGACCAGACAGCCGGGGCGGACAGGATGACCCCGTCGACCGGCAGCGGGCTGCCGGTGGCCTCGGCGGTCATGATCACAGCGCCGCCCATGCTTTCGCCGAGGAGATAAAGGGGGATGCCCGGGTGGCGCTCACGGACAAGGGGGATAACGGTCCGGAGGTCACGGATCATGGCCTCGCGGCCGGCCCACTTGCCCCGGTGGGGCGCTTCCCCGAAACCTCGCTGATCGTAGGCGTAGACGGCGATACCCCTGTCCCTGAAATAGAGGGCGGCATCGTTGATGAAGTTGGAGTAGTCGTTGAACCCGTGCAGGGCAATGACCACGACCCGGGTACGGCCGGCGGGCAGCCATTTTCTCAGCGGCAGTTTGCTGCCGTCAAAGCTGACGAACAGCTCGCCCTCCAGCCGGGGCTCTCCGGTCACCGGACCGGAAGCAGCGATATGGGGAGCACAGGAGGACAGCAGCAGACAGCCCGCCGCCAGGAATATCAATGAGTGTATCACCATCATGTTCAGCTTTTTAGGCAGTAGGCTTTTAGCCTGAAAAGTTGGCAGCCGTCAGTCGGCGGGCGGCAGTTTGAAACTTGAAGCCTCCCGGCTTGCACAATTATCCCCTCTCCAGGGGGAGAGGGTGGACGAAGGTCGGGTGAGGGGGGCACCCGGCTGCGCCGGGGAGTTTGCAGTTGGCAGTATGCAGTCGGCAGTTTGGGTTTGAAGCCTGCCGGCTTGTCGTGTTTACCGGATCCCTCATCCGCTCCTGCGGCACCTACCCGGAGTCTCACTTCGTTCGCTTACCTCCCCTGGAGAAGGGTGTTTTAACTTGGCAGCCATCGGTCGGCAATCGGCAGTTTGAAACTTGAAGCCCGCCGGCTTGCACAAATATCCCCTCTCCTGGGGGCTGAGGATTACCCGTATTTTTTTCTGGACACAGGGGTTTGCGCAGTGTATATTCCGCTCATGATTACCGTGGGCGGCAAAATAT
>JALHJD010000504.1 GCA_022837185.1 Desulfobacteraceae bacterium | reverse complement strand
GATGCCGAGGCATTCTCGGATCCACACAAGATCGACCTGACCCATGGTACCGACCGTGATTCCCATAACGGGCGGGTCGATCCCGTTGCTGCAAATGCCTATCTGCTGCGGGTGCAGGTTGGCGAAGGCCGCACGCGCACGCTTCACATCGACATGCCGCAGGAGCATCCGGACCTGCATCTGATCGTCGATGAACAGCGGGGCGGCGGTGCCGGACCTACCAGTTTTGAACAGTAATTTCAGGGTCGATCCGCCCCGTACGAGTTTATGGTCCGTATCGCCAATATTGCCGAAACCCCTGCCGACACCATGGCGCACGATTACATTCTGCGGGTCGAGCTGGACGGCATACCTTTTCCGGGCAGATCATCGCGCAACTCACTGCTTTCAACCAGAACATGAGGGCAGGCATTCTCAGCCTGTTTGGTCTCTCAGCGGCCTATTGGCGTGCCGAACTGGATATTCGAACCGGACCGGCGATCTTTGTAACCACCCGATATGCCCCCCATCAAACCCGCCGCAGCTTGTCTATCCCGATGACGGCTCGACCTTCAGGATCAAAGGGAAATACTCTTCCCGAATGTGCGAGGTCACTCACCCTGACACCTGTCCCTACAACGTGGTCGAGCAGCTCTTTTCCGGCAACGGCGCGGTCAGTGACCGGGGTGACTTGCGGATCGTCGTGAAGGATGGACAGCCCGTTCTGGAGGCGAACCTTCCCGTCACCGTTTCAAGCACACGCACCCGCTCGATGAGTGGGCCCAAAACCGTGATCGAACCGAAACCAATGAGTCTGAACTGCCGCGTGGGTCAGCAATAGATGAGTTTCGACGGACATGACGCAGGCTATGCTTACTTCGGCACCACATCTCTTGTCGGGAAATGGACCGACGAGGGGCAGGATGCCATGACCTTTGATTGCGCCACAAGCAGCTCGGACAGCAGTTTCGGCAATGGCACCATTGAATTGATGATCGAAGGGCGGGTTTCGGTCAACCGCTCCGACCAAGTCCCCGTTGGGCAATCGGCTGCCGAATTTCCCGCCTTGGCCGGGTCAGCTTCGGCCAAAA
>JALHJD010000163.1 GCA_022837185.1 Desulfobacteraceae bacterium | reverse complement strand
CCGCCCGGTCAGGAGCAGGTAGCCCATGGCAACCCCGTACAGCAGACCTCCGCCGGCCAGGATGCCGATGCCCGACTCCTGCCAGGTGAGCTGGGACGTGAAAAACGCTCCGGCAAACCCGGCCGCGATGCCGGGCAGGCTGATCACGTCGGGAATGATCTGATGCCGCAAATCGATGAAAATAATGACCAGCAGCGACGCCAGGAAGAGAAAATAGAAAAAAAACTCGAAGGACAGGGCGAACTTGGTGTATAAAGCCAGGGAGAGCAGGGCCATGCACAATTCAACCAACGGATACTGGAGGGAGATCGACTGCCCGCATGCCCGGCACCTGCCCCGCAGGAGCAGGTAGCTGAGAATGGGAATATTGTCATACCAGCGGATGGGCGTCCCGCAGAAGGGACAACGGGAGGCGGGAAAGACGATGGACTCCCCCTCGGCCGGCAGCCTGAGAATGACGACGTTGAGAAAGCTGCCGACCACGGCGCCCAGCACCAGGGCGGCTGTTGTCAAGACGGTGTCCATGCTGTCTGCTCCGGCGGAAAAAGATGCGTGTCGATCCGGTCCCGAACCGGCCGGGTTGATATAAAGCCAACATACTACCTTATTCCCCCAGTGTTTTCCATGCCAGAATTCCAGGAAAAATCACCGGTCAGAGGCCGGGAGCAGCTCACGCCGGATGTCTGCCGCCTTACCCTGCATGCTCCGAAAATAGCTGAGCACGCCCGTCCGGGCCAGTTTGTCATGGTCCGCGCCGGGGCAACCCTGGATCCCCTCCTGCGCCGGCCTTTTTCCATCCACAAGGCAACCGGGGACGGCCTGGTCACCATCCTGTTCAAGGTTATCGGCAAGGGGACCAGGCTGCTGGCCGCCGCCTCGGAAAGCACGGAAATTGACCTCATCGGCCCCCTGGGCCGGGGTTTTGACACCACCGTTGCCGGGCCGCACTGCCTGATCGGCGGGGGGATGGGGATCGCCCCGCTCTATTTCCTGGCCGAGCGGCTCATGCGCGCCGGCAGGCAAGCCGCCAATCCTCCGGTTCTGCTCGGAGCGCAAACGCAAGCCGAGTTGATGCTGCTGGCCGAAGAGTTCACCGAACTCGGCTATGCCGTGCTGACCGCCACCGACGACGGCACCATCGGCCACCACGGCTTTGTCACCGAGCTGCTGGACGACATCCTCCAGGAAGTGCAACAGGTCTATGTGTGCGGCCCCATGCCGATGATGCGCACCGTGGCCCTGAAATGCCGGGCCGCGGGCACGGCCTGCCAGGTTTCCCTGGAAACCCACATGGCCTGCGGACTGGGAGCCTGCCTGGGCTGCACCTATCCGGCCAGCGGCGGGGGCTACCTGCATGTCTGCAAAGACGGTCCGGTCCTGGCGGCGGAGGAAGTGGCATGGACCCTCTGACCGGCGCCGCCTCTCCCGACCTGCGTGTCGATATCGGTCCCCTGCACCTGCGCAATCCGGTGATGACCGCGTCGGGCACCTTCGGCTACGGGGAGGAATTCGCCTCCCTGGTCAATCTCAACCGCCTCGGCGCCATTATTGTCAAGGGCATCTCCCTGGAACCCAGGCGCGGCAATCCGCCGCCCCGTATCATCGAAACCGCCTGCGGCATGCTCAACGCCATCGGCCTGGAAAATGTCGGGGTCGACCGGTTCATCACCGAAAAACTCCCTTTTCTGCGGCGGCTGGAGACGCCGGTGATCGTCAACATCCTCGGCGACAGCATCGAAGAATACTCGCGGCTGGCGGACAGGCTCAACGATGCCCGGGGCATTGCCGCCATCGAGGTCAACATCTCCTGTCCCAATGTCAAAAAGGGAGGGGTGGCCTTCGGCACCGTGCCGGAAATGGCGGCTGCCGTCACCAGGAGCGTCCGGCAGGCAACCGGCCTGCCGGTCATCATCAAGCTGTCGCCCAATGTCACCGACATCGCCCTTATTGCCCGGGCGGTCGAGGAGGCCGGCGCCGACGCGATCTCCCTGATCAACACCCTGCTCGGCATGGCCGTGGACATCCGCACCCGCAGACCGCGGCTGGCCAACATTTTCGGAGGGCTGTCCGGGCCGGCCATCAAGCCCGTCGCCCTGCGCATGGTCTGGCAGGCCGCCCGGGCCGTTTCCATTCCGGTTGTCGGCATCGGCGGCATCACCACTGTCGAGGATGCCCTGGAATTCATGATGGCCGGGGCCACGGCGGTCCAGGTGGGGACCGCCAACTTTTTCCGGCCCACGGCGACCGAAGAGATCGTTGCCGGGCTGGAAGAGTTCGTGCGGCAGGAAGGCCTGTCCTCCGTCCGCCAGATCATCGGCAGCCTGAAAACCGGGTAGGTGCGGATGCGGTCATGACCGATTTTGCAGCTCCCTCCCGACCCGGCCGCATCTGCGCCGCCGTGGCTGCTCCCGACACCGGCACTGCCATCGCCGCCGTGCTGCCGGTCCTGGACGGCGTCGACGTTGTTGAAATACGCCTTGACGCCATGCATGAGGTCGACTTGGCCCTCCTCCGGGACCGGATCGGCCGCCCCCTTCTCTTTACCAACCGACCGACCTGGGAGGGAGGGGCCTGCGAGACATCCGAGGAGGACCGGCTCATGGTCCTGCTGGACGCCGTCGGACATCAGGCGGCCTACGTTGACCTGGAGCTCAAAACCGCGCCTTCGCTGCGCCGGCGATTGCTGGAACGAATCGCTGGGACGACCACCCGGCTGATCATTTCCTCCCATGACTTCGGCGGGACCCCGGCTGCAGCCGATCTCTCCGAAACCCTTCGCCGGCAGCGGGAAAGCGGCGCCCATATCGGCAAGATCGTTACCATGGCCCACGACCATGTCGACGTCCTCAGGGTCCTGCATCTGCAGTGCGAAGCCCGGCAGATGGGGTTTCCCCTTATCGCCTTCTGCATGGGGGAACCGGGCAGACTGAGCAGGATCATCACCATTCTGCTGGGCGGCTACATGACCTATGCCGCCCCCGATGAGCGGCAGGCAACGGCCCCCGGCCAGCTCTCCGTCCGGCAGCTGCAGGCGGCGATAGCCTGCCTGACCGGCGCCGGCGCGCCCGGGTGACCGCTTTCAGCCCCTCTTCTTTTTCCCGCTCCGCCTCCCACCATCGGCCCCTGCTTTTTTCCCGGGTTGGGGCCCGTCCTTTTTTCCGGCCGGACAGTACCCGGTACCGCCGCATTGCGGGCACTCCTCCCAGGTGAGCAGAAATCTGCTCACCCCCTGAAAATACGCGATCTGCCCTGCTCCGCCGCAGGCAGTACACTGCTTCCTCATCCTTCCTTCCCTGCGCTTTTCTCCGGGTGAACCGGCAATCCCCCGGCGCCTCCGTGAGAATGCAAAGATGCGGTATCTCCCTGGTGGCAATATGGCGTTGTCAATGCTATACTTGATACGAATCTTCCTGTCATTCTGAAGGAGGGCATTCATATTCACCCAGCAAAAAGGAGGCGCTCCATGGCCAGCATTACCCTGCAAGGCAACCCAATCACCACCGTCGGCGAACTGCCCGCGGTCAACACCCAGGCCCCGGCCTTCACGCTCACCGGCACCGACCTGGCCGACCACAGCCTCGCCGATTATGCCAACCGGACTGTTGTCCTCAATATATTTCCCAGCCTCGACACCTCGGTCTGCGCCGCCTCTGTGCGCCGCTTCAACGCCGAGGCCGGCGGGCTGGACAACACCGTCGTTCTGTGCATTTCCGCCGACCTGCCTTTCGCCCACAAGCGGTTCTGCGAAACCGAAGGCCTGGACCGGGTCATTCCCCTGTCGGTCTTCCGTTCCCCCGATTTCGGCAGGGATTACGGCGTGACCATCTCCAGCGGTCCTCTCGCTGGCCTGCTCTCCCGGGCCATCGTCATCATCGATCCGTCGGGCAGGGTCACCTACACCGAGCAGGTTCCGGAAATAACCCAGGAACCCGATTACGCGGCCGCGCTCAGGTCCCTCGGCAAAGAGTGACCCTCCTCCGGCGCCGCAATACACCCGCGGGGAATGACCCCCCGCCTGGACGGACCGCGGAACACCCCGGGCCGCACAGCATGGGGCGCAACCCGCCGATACGATGAAAATTCTTCTCATCTACCCCCGGTGCCTCGAAGAGCGCGTCCACGCTGAAAATGTCGAGAGCATGCCCATCGGCCTCTATTACGTGGCCGCGCTGCTGAAGGAGCACGGGTACGACGTCGAGATCGTCAACGGCCAGCAGGTCGGCAGTTCTCCCGAAGCGATCAGGGCCCTGCTGACGGAAAAGAAAGCCGATGTCATCGGTTTTTCCATTCTCCAGGCCAACCGCTGGGGCGGCATCACCATGGCCAGGATCGCCAGGGAGATCAACCCGGATGTCCGAATAGTGTTCGGGGGCATTACGCCCACTTTTCTCTGGCACCACTTCCTCGCCCACTTTCCTGAAATAGATGTTGTTGTCCGCGGAGAAGGGGAACATACCTTTCTCAGGCTGATCCAGTGTTTCGAACAAAACCAAACCGACAATATCGGCGCCATCCGCGGAATAGCTTACCGGAAGAACGGCCGCCCGGTCAAGACAGAGGATGCCGAGCCCGTCCGCGACCTTGACGAACTGCCCAACCCGGCGAAATACTTTTCCTTTGCCCATCTGGCCCTGTCGCGCGGCTGCCCTGGAAACTGCACGTTCTGCGGCTCTCCCCGATTCTGGGGACAGCGGGTGCGGTTCCACTCGGCCGGCTACTTTGTCGACCAGCTTGAACTCCAGTACCGGAAGGGCATCCGGTTCTTCCTGATTTCCGACGACACGTTCACCTTCAAGAAGGAGCTGGTGATCGAAATCTGCCGGCAGATCCTGGAACGCGGGCTGCGGATCACCTGGTTCGCGATATCGCGGGTCAATTTCATCTCCGAGGAACTCGTTTCCTGGATGAGAAAGGCGGGCTGCATCCAGATCAGTTTCGGGGTGGAAAGCGGTTCGCCGCGGATCAGAAACATCCTGAACAAAAGAATCACCAATGAACAAATCCGCCATGCGTTCCGGGTCACCCTTCGTTACGGCATACTGCCCCGGGCCTATATCATCTTCGGCTCACCCGGGGAAACCGAAAAAACGATCCGCGAAAGCATTGATCTCATCAACGAAATCAAGCCCCTGGTGGTCATCTTCCACGTCCTGGTCCTGTTCCCCGGCACCGCCCTCTATACCGAGTTCAGGAAAAAGCACCACCTCACCGATGATATCTGGCTCAACCCCATTGAAGACATCATGTACTTTGAAACCGACAAGCGGTTGCCGAGAGAAGCAGTCGAGCGGTACAGAAACATGCTGCACGCCAATTTCCATGCCAATCTGCCCTCGTTCGTTGCAGGGATAGACCTTGTCGATGATCCCGAATTCTACCCCCTGCACGCCGATTTCTGCTCCCGCCTCGCCATGTCCTTTACCCATGGTGAATATGCCCGAGTGGAAGCGCTGGGCGACAGGGAGGAGATCGCCGAAAAGCTGTACCGGAAAGCCCTGCGGTACCATCCCCTTCCCCGGGCTTATCTGGGGATAGGGATGATCCGGCAGAAAAAAAGGGACCTGGCCGGATCAACGGCGGTGCTTGCGGACGGTCTCAGCCGCTTCCCGGATGACGAACAGCTGAACATCTGCCAGGGCATCAATTTCATGAACCAGGGGCGCTTCCGCGAGGCCCTTTCCCTGCTGCTGAAATTTCAGGATTCTCCCCAGGCCCTGCAATTCATCGCCGCCTGCTACCGGGAACTGAACGATCCGCAAGGGCAGGAGGCGGCACTGAACAAACTCAACGCAACGGCCGCGGACGGGAACTGCGGGACTTTCTCAAACGGCTGACAAATCCTGCATCATGGAAAAGGACACCCTTGGCCGGACCCCGGAACCCTGTTTTGCCGATGCGTTGTCAACGCACCAACCCATGACCGAATAAAGGAGCTTCCGTTGATTGCGACGTGGTTTCTCGGCCTTCATCCGGTGTCCCAGGCCTTTCTGGCCACTCTGTTCACCTGGGGCCTGACCTCCCTGGGCGCCGGCATCGTCTTTTTCTTTCACACGGTTAACCGGAAGACCCTTGACGGCATGCTCGGTTTTGCCGCCGGCGTCATGATGGCGGCGAGCTGCTGGTCCCTGCTTATCCCCGCCATAGAAATGGCCCGGGAAACATCTTCCCTGTACTGGCTGCCGGCGACTGCGGGTTTTCTGCTCGGTGCTCTTTTCCTCTGGAGCATCGACAAGGTCCTCCCCCATCTGCATCTCGGCTTCCCCAGGGACGAAGCGGAAGGAATCAAGACATCCTGGCGCAAAAGCGTTCTGCTGGTGCTGGCCATCACCCTGCACAACATTCCCGAAGGCCTTGCCGTGGGCATCGCCTTCGGAGCCCTGGCGGCCGATATCCCGTCCGCCTCCCTGGCCGGCGCCATTGCCCTTGCCCTCGGCATCGGCATCCAGAACTTTCCGGAAGGGGCCGCCGTCTCCGTGCCCCTGCGCCGTGAAGGAATGTCGCGGCTGAAAAGCTTCTGGTACGGTCAGCTGTCCGGCGCGGTTGAGCCGGTGGCCGCCGTCCTGGGGGCGGCAGCAGTAGTTGCCGTCCGGCCGATCCTGCCCTATGCCCTTGCCTTTGCCGCCGGTGCCATGATTTTCGTCGTCGTCGAGGAGGTCATCCCGGAAGCGCAGCGGGCCGGCAATACGGACCTGGCCACCGTCGGCGCGATCTCGGGTTTTGCCATGATGATGACTCTCGATGTTGCCCTTGGCTGAACGGCCGCCGCGGTTGGGAAAATTCAAACCGGACATTCCCTTCTCACCCGTGGGGTCCCCGACTTCCGCCTTCCGCCCTCCCCTGGTACCACCCCGTAGCTCTTGACTTTGATTATTCATTAAGGTACGAATGTAATTTAATCATTAGCGTAACTTACGA
>JALHJD010000503.1 GCA_022837185.1 Desulfobacteraceae bacterium | reverse complement strand
ACGTGAAAGGCGTCTTCTTGTGTCGCAGACAGTTTGAGCGCTCCGCAAAAAGACTGCTCCTGGGTTCTCTGCCAGTGAAAGCCGATGCCGATGGCGACGTCGCGGACGGTGAAAAACGCTCCGGCCGCCGCGTCGGGCAAAAGGCAAATCTCCCGGCCGCCAAGCAGTTTGCGGCCTGCGGCGTCGCAAAGAAAAATCTGCCCTTCCGCCGCGCGCGCGAGAAGGTCTCCCGCAAAGACGCGCCCGCCGGGGCCGGTAAACGGGCCTGACAGCACAAAACCGGCCCGGGCCGCATTTTGCAGCAGGGCCACCTCCAGGTTGGGTTGTGTGTCGATCATGTCGTCATCCGCCGGCTTTTCTGAAGTTTCCGGATTTTTAGAAGCAATGGGAGCATATGTCAAGAAAGTTGTTGCCTCTTCCGATTTTTTTCCGTCTCCGGCGCCGTAGCGCGGCGGAAATTTTCCGGCTGCCGGGTTTTTTGCGGCAAAAAACCGGCTGGTTGATTTTATCGCTTGAATATTAATAATTTATCATGTATAAACCGTGCCAAAAAGTCTACGGATGGCTTATGGCGCATCTTTGGCCAATTGGAGGGGGAAAAGGCGGTTCCGGGAAAAGTTTTTTGACCAGTTCGCTGGGCAGGCTTTCCGCGGAGCTGGGCAAGAAAACCCTGGTGATTGATCTGGATCTGGGTTCGGCCAATCTGCACACCCTGGTCGGCGTCCCCTATCCGCAAAAAGGCCTTTCCGATTATATCCGCAAAAAAATCCAGCGGCTCGAAGACGCGGTGGTGGAAACGCCGCAGTCCAATCTCTTTCTGATCAGCGGCGCCCACGATAATTTCGACATTGCCAACCTCCCTTACGAACAGAAGATAAAAACCCTGCGCGCCATTACAAAGCTCAAGTACGAGCGGATTCTGCTGGACCTGGGCGCGGGGACGTCGTTCAATACTCTGGACTTTTTTTTAATCTCGCAAAACGGCATTTTCATTACGACGCCGGAACCGACGTCCGTCGAAAACGTTTATCGCCTCATCCGCGCCATTTATTTCCGCCGCATCCGCTACTGTTTCACGG
>JALHJD010000162.1 GCA_022837185.1 Desulfobacteraceae bacterium | reverse complement strand
ACAGAATCCGGCAAGACTCATCATTCTGGAAAATTCGGAGATCAACCTGTACAATATTGAGTACGAGCTGCGGCAGGAACACCCGGAACTGTCCCTTGAGCCGGTCCTCGGCGATGTAAAAAACAGGGAAAGGGTGAACTGGGTGTTCAGGCAGTTCAAGCCGGACATCGTTTTTCACGCGGCAGCCTACAAACATGTGCCCATGCTGGAATTCAACCCGGCCGAGGGGGTCAGCAACAATATTTTCGGCACCAGGGTGGTGGCCGATGCCGCCGACCATTACGGCGTCGACCGCTTTGTCCTGGTTTCCACCGACAAGGCCGTCAATCCAGCCAATGTCATGGGGGCCACCAAGCGGGTGGCGGAGCTCTACTGCCAGAATTTGAAGATGCGCTCCGCCACCAGGTACATCACCACCAGGTTCGGCAACGTGCTGGGATCGACCGGGTCGGTGGTCCCCCTGTTTAAGAAGCAGATTGAAGCGGGCGGTCCGGTCACCGTGACCCATCCCGAGATTACCCGCTATTTCATGACCATCCCCGAAGCAGTCAGCCTGATCCTGCAGGCCGGGGCCATGGGGCAGGGAGGGGAGATATTTGTTCTGGACATGGGCGAGCCGGTCCTGATTCGCGATCTGGCCCAGCAGATGATCCGCCTCTCCGGCCTGGTGCCCGACAAGGATATACAAATCGTCTACACGGGCCTTCGCCCGGGAGAGAAGCTGTTCGAGGAAATCCTCCATGAAAGTGAAGATCTCAAGCCCACCGGCCATGAAAAACTGCTGCTGGCCAACTGCAGGCAGTTCGACTGGCAGTGGCTGGAGGAGGAATTTGCCCGCCTGGAGCAGGCCGTGATTTCCCGGGATGTGGATTTGCTGAAAAAGCATCTGAAAAACATCGTGCCCGAATATCATGAAAAAACGTATTCCCGGGCGTGAAAAGGGCACCCCCGGCCTGTCGGGTGTCCCGGTCCCTGTCGCCGGATTTTTCTTCTCCGCCGCTGAACATCCCCGCCGGGTCCTTTTGCCGCGGTGAAAAACGCGGGCCGGCCTCTTCGCTGATGCGTTTTTTGGTCAGGAATGGTACACTGCCGGGAACCCCGGGGACGAAAGGAGCCGGGAAGAGAGTTTGGGGGGCGGATCACGCATTGCCGCGGCGCATCGATTGTTCCGGCCGGAGCCGGGCAAGGGGATGCGGCCGCGTTCGGGAAAGGTGTTCATGGAAAATGACGGAGTGATACGGAAAATTGCCGCCGCGGTCTCGGGCCTGGCGATTTTTTTTGTTTTCACCGCCTATGTTTTTTTGAATGCGCAACTGCAGGACAAGTACGGGGATCTCGTTTTTCTTGTCCTGCTTTTCCTGGCGCTGCCCCGACTGGGCATGGTCAGGCTGCCGGGATACCGCCCGGCGCTTATCGCCCTGTTCTGGTCCTACCTGGCGCTGACCCTGGCGAGCGTTCTTTTTCCGCCCTCGACCAATACCAATGTTTCCTGGCTGGTAGCGGCGCAATTCAGGCTGCTTTTTTCGTCCCTCATCGTCCTGGCCCTCCTCAATCTTTCCGAAACAGACAGGATCGTTCTGCGGTGGGGGCTGGCGGCTGCCTGCCTGCTTCTGTCCGTGCTGTATATCATCCAGCATAATGGCATTGCGGTGCAGGAGAACCTCGCTTTTCTCACTCCCCTGCAGACCGACCTGTCGGACTGGCACGATAAGAATTTCGCCATCTGGCAGCTGCTGCTGATGTGGGGCAGCATATGTCTGCTCTGGGGCTCGGGAATTGCGGGCAGGATCTGGGCCGTTCCCGTGGCGGCGTTGTCGCTGGCGGCGATCTTTCTGAGCAGTTCCGAGTCGAGCAAGCTGGCCGCGGTCATCAGCATGGTTGTCTTCGCCGTTTTTCACCTCGCATGGCTGCGGCGGAAATATTTTCTGTACCTGGCGGCGGCGATGAGCACGATCTGGGTCCCGGTGCTGTGGTTGTTCCTTACCCCGATCAAGCCGTTTATCGAGAAGTATCTTCCTGCGATCCATGCGATCACCATCCGGCTGGAGCTGTATGACTACACCGCCGGGCTCATCCGCAAGGAATTGGTCCTGGGATACGGGTTCAGCAGCACTTTGTACCGGACTATCCCCAAGGGAGAAGTGGGGGATTGGCCGTTCTTCCCCGGGGGGCACACCCATAATCTTCCCTTTCAGTTGCTCATGGATCACGGCCTGCTGGGGCTGATCTTTATCGGCTCCGTGCTTGCCCTGCTCGCCCATTATATCTACAAGGCCACTGTCTCGACCACCCATGCGCCGGCGGCATGGGCACTGCTGACTGCCGGCCTGGTGCTGTTTTCATTCAGTTACGCGAGCTGGAATTCAGATGTAGTTCTGGTCTATTGCATGTGGCTGGGTCTTATTTTTTCAACCGCGTCCCGGCACGATCTCCGGGTGGCGCAATGGCTGGAAAATCCATGGCTGGTCGGGGGGATCACGCTGTTCGGGGTAACGGCCGTTGCCTGCTACGGCGTCGATTACCTTTTCCTGGCCCGCAGATAGGACGACGCATGGGGATCGGGCAGAGATTTATTAATTTCCTCAGACTGCTGCACAGCCAGCGGCAGTTGATCTGGACCATGGCCCGAAGGGAAGTGGCCTCCGACTACATCGGCTCCTTTCTGGGTTCGATCTGGACCTTTGTCCGGCCGCTGGTGATGATCGCGGTGTTCTGGTTCGTCTTCAGCGTCGGCTTCAAGGCCCAGCCCATGCACGATGTACCCTTCGTGGTCTGGCTGGCCGCCGGTATTGCACCCTGGTTTGTCTTCGCCGACATCATCAACGGCTCGACCACCTCCATCGTCAACAATGCCAACCTGATCAAGAAGACCCTGTTTCAGTCCCAGATCCTGCCGGTGGTGAAGATCGTCTCCTGCCTGATGACCCATACTGTTTTTCTGATCATCCTCATCGGTCTGATTGTCCTGCAGGGCATGGCCTTCAGCCTCTATTATCTGCAGTTCCTCTATTATCTGTTCGGCCTGTGCGTGTTCGCCCTCGGCATCGCCTGGATCGTCTCGGCCCTGCATGTCTTCCTGCGGGACGTCGGCCAACTGGTGGGGGTCATCCTCCAGGTCGGCTTCTGGATGACGCCCATCTTCTGGGATATCAACCTGATGTCCCCCCGCATTCAGGCCATCCTGAAGTTCAACCCGATCTATTACATCATCCAGGGGTACCGGGATTCGTTCATCACCTTTGTCCCGTTCTGGCACCACCCGGTGTATACCCTGTATTTCTGGGGGGTGAGTCTGACGGTCCTGGTGGCCGGGGCCCTCATTTTCCAGAAGCTCAAACCGCAGTTCGCCGATGTTCTGTAAGTCGAGGCCGACATGAACGATTCGCTGTCCATCAGGGTCCAGGACCTCGGCAAGGTCTACAAGCTCTTTCCGTCCCCTTTTGACCGGGTCAGGGAGACCTTTCATCCCTTCAGGAAAAAGTTTCACCAGCGCTTTCAGGCCCTGTCCGGCATCTCCCTGGAGGTGCGCAAGGGCGAGACGATCGGCGTCATCGGCCGCAACGGCAGCGGCAAATCGACCCTGCTGCAGGTGATCTGCGGCATTCTCCAGCCCACCACCGGCACGGTATGGAAAAACGGTCGGATTGCCGCCCTGCTTGAACTCGGGGCGGGCTTCAATCCGGAGTTCAGCGGCCGGGAGAACGTCTACCTCAACGGTTCGATCCTCGGGCTTTCCCGCCGGGAGATGGACGAGTGCTTCGGGGACATTGTCGCCTTTGCCGACATCGGCGAGTTCATCGATCAGCCGGTCAAGACCTACTCCAGCGGCATGTATGTCCGCCTGGCCTTTGCCGTGGCCATCAACGTCCGGCCGGACATCCTGATCGTCGACGAGGCCCTGTCCGTCGGCGACACCCTGTTTCAGGCCAAGTGCTTTGCCAAGTTCCGGGAGTTTCAACAGCGGGGCATCACCATCATCTTCGTCACCCACTCAATCGACCTGGTCACCCGCTACTGCGACAGGGCGTGCCTGCTTGACAAAGGGGTGCTCAAGGCGTTCGGTCCTCCCCAGGAAGTCATTGACCGCTACAACAAGCTGATGCTGGAGTACTCCCACAAGGCCAGCCGGACGGAACCGGTGTTCTGCAACCTCGGGAAACCCTCGGCCGGTGCAGGAGGGGAGGAGTCCTTTCATCTCAATCCCGGGGAAAACAGGTACGGCAACGGCAAGGCCACCATTGAACAGGTGGGGATCTACTCCTCGGACGGCCAGCCGGTCCAGGCGCTGAAGCAGATGGAAGAGTACGAGGTGCGGCTGACCGTTGTTTTTCACGGTCGGATAGACAGTCCGGTGATCGCCTACACCATCAAGGATGTCCAGGGCATGGAGATTGCCGGGACCAATACCGTCTATCATCATGTGGAGACCGGGATCTGCGAGCCGGGTGAGCGGCTGACCGTGTCCTTTGCCCAGAAGATGCTGCTGCGCGGCGGAGGATATATCCTCTCCGTCGGCTGCGCCGGCTATGACAAGGGCGAGTACGTGGTCTACGAACGCAGGTATGACGTCCTCCCCTTTGAGGTGGCGGCCCGCAGGCCCTGTGTCGGGGTTGTCGACCTGGATGCACGGATCACCCTGAGCAGGAAAAAAGATGTTCCCGCTTAAACAGCACAACCGGCTGTCGCTTGCCGGCAAACACGTCTGGGTCCCTGAAACGTCCGAGCCCTTCGATTACAGTGAGGGATCGGAGGCCGAGGAGTATCTGCGGGCCTGTTTCGAATCGGTTGACGATCTGTCGGTCGACTCCATGCAACTGCAGGAAAAGATCAGGGACTGGAGTTCGGAATATCACCTGAGCCCGGCCCGGGCGAACCTGGTCCGCCCCCTGAGGCTGGACGGCATGGAGAATGTGCTGGAGCTGGGGTGCGGCTGCGGGGCGATCACCCGCTATCTGGGCGAGCGGAAGTGCATGGTCGAGGCCGTGGAGGGCAGCCGGCCGCGGGCCGAACTTGCCCGCCAACGGTGCCGGGGGCTCGACAATGTTCATATCATCAATACGAATTTCAATGCCCTCACCATCCCGGCGCAGCAGTATGATGCCGTTTTTCTTATCGGCGTCCTGGAGTATGCCGCGATGTTCATGCCGGGCAGGGCGGGGTCGGAAGAGTCCCTGGCGGCCATTCTTGGAATTGTGCAAAAGGCCCTGAAGCCGGGCGGCATCCTGGTGATCGCCATCGAGAACAGGATGGGCCTGAAATACTGGATCGGCGCGGGAGAAGATCATTTCGGCGAACCGGATATCGGCCTGTACGGATACCCGGCGGACAGGGGAGTCCGGACCTATGATAAACGCCAGTGGAAGCAGATATTATCCGGCGGGTCCTGGAAGCATGCCTTTGTGTATCCCTTCCCGGACTACAAAATGCCCCGCGTCCTGATCAACGATGATTTTCTGGCCCGGGACCCGTACGCCTATTCCCTCCTCCAGCGCATCGGCTCGACGGACCACCTGAGCGGCTGGCGGGCGGCCGATGATGAATTTCTACGCTGGAAGGCCCTGCACGAATCCGGCTATCTCGGCGAGTTTGCCAATTCGTTCCTCATCGTCGCCTCCGCCGAGGAGGCGGCCGTGGAAAGGGCGGTCCCCTTTGATTTTGTCCATTTCTCCTCCGAAGGGAGAAAGGTTCATTTCCGAACGGTGACCGAGAAGCCGAAAACGGGGGAACTGGTCCGCAAGAGGAAAATCGCCTCCTCCCCGGGCCTGCCGGACAGGACCGGCCATGTGGCGCAGTTGACGCACGACACCACGCACCTGCGGGGCGACCTGCTGACCACCGTCTGGCTTGCCGCGTGCTGCAGGGATGACAACGGCCGGTCTTTTGCCGAACTGCTCCGGGCGTACCGGGCATACCTGGCAACATCATTCAGGACGGCGGCACGAAGGAGCGATCTTATTGATCTGCTCCCCAATAACATCATTGTCACGGACTCCACCCCGTCCTACACGGTGATTGACCTGGAATGGAGTTTTTCCAGGGATTTTGATGCTGATTTCGTCCTGTTCAGGGCCCTGCTGTGGTTCGGGCATCATAACCGCTACCTGTTGTCACGGTTCAACGGATCCAGGGGATGGCGGAGGTTGGCAGACTTCATCGGCGACTGTTTCCGCTCCCTCGACATCCCCCTGCAGCCCGGGCTGCAAACCTATTTTTCCCTGGAAGATCAGTTTCATGCCGCAGTGGCCCGCCAAGGCCTGTCTTTTTCAACGGCGGCTCTTTTTCATTCGCCGATGGGCGAAAAAAGTCCGGCGGAGGAATTGTCCGGGGGCGCCCGGGAAGAAGCGGCCCCGAAGCCTGACCCTTCTGCCTTTGCGGAAAGGTCGAAGAGGAACATGTCCCTGCCCGGGGCCGGCCTGAACGCGGTGGTGAAAAACATTCTCGGCAAACTGGGCGGCGGGGCGGAAAGTCAAAGGCGCTTTGTCGAGCAGTTGGGTCCCGTCGATCATGATTTCACCCTGCTGGGGCTCAAGACCCGGCAGAAAGATGGGTGTTTCGCCGAGAACCAGCGCGCCGAGGAGCCGGTGATACTGGCGTACATTTTAATGGCCATCGCCCGGCTGAAGGCCGCTGAGGTTCACCCGGTCAGCTTTGCCGAGCTTTTCTGCACGGACGGGTACTTTACCCTGTTTGCCAGGAAGTTCGGCGCCGACCGGGCGACAGGATTCGACTACGATTCAGACGGCCACCTGGCCGGGGCCAGGCGGATCAGCGCATATCTGGGGTTCGGCCGGGTTGATTTCGTCAGGGCGGATATGGAAAAGATCGAGTCCGACCGGCGTTTTTCCATCGTCGCCAATGTCGGGGGACTGTATCACGTGTCCAATCCCAGGGAAGTCCTGGTGCGGTCCTATGCCATGGCCGAGCGCTATCTGAT
>JALHJD010000161.1 GCA_022837185.1 Desulfobacteraceae bacterium | reverse complement strand
GAACGGTTACCTTTCTGTCCTCGATCGTGCCCCAGCCGGCAACATCCTCGGGCAGGCGCGCGGCGTCAAAAAAGGTCCAGTGAAAATCCGTGATCCTGCCGCATTTTCTGCACATGACATGGTGATGAGGGGTCATTTCCGCCTCGTAGCGGGCCTGGCTCTCGTCGGTCTGGACCCGGGTGATGATGTGCTGCTCCTCCAGGGTCGCCAGGGTCCGGTACACGGTGTCGAGGGAAAGGGTCGGCAGCCGTTCGCGAAGCCGTGTGTACAGCATCTCGGCGGTGGGGTGATCGTGGGCCGCGGCCAGCTCGCGGTAGATTTCCAGCCGCTGATGCGTGATTTTGAGGCCCGCGTCGCGGCAGGCCTGCTCAAAGCGGGCCATCTTTTCCCGTATGGTGTCCTTGTGGTGGAGCATGGCGGTGTACGCTAAAATAGGATTAATTATTATTTAATATACATTCCTGCTCGCAGCCTGTCAAGCTGTTTCGGAAACGATCCGGGCAATGGCGCGGCGTTGTCCCGAAGCGTTCGAGGGGTCAGCCTGGAAAAGGCCCCGGCCAGATGTTATTCGGGGAGCAGGTCCGGGACGACAATCCAGGCAATGGACCAGCGACCCTCTTCCCGCTCCAGGCAGACTATCCCGGAATTAACGAAGGCAATCGGGGCATGGGCGGGATTGCCGGTCAGCAGAAGGGCGGCAAGACGGTTCAGGTAAGGGAGATGGCCGACGATCATCAGCGTCTCTTCCCTGCCGGCCAGCTGCCCGGCCATGGGAAGGACGTCATCATCGGGATTCAGGCCCGGGGCGGCGGTAACCCCGTGCTCCGGCGCCAGGCGGGCGGCGAATATATCCGCCGTTTGCCCGGCCCTTTTCCTGCCGCTGTGCAGGATTTCCGCGATGTTGAAATGCTGGCGGCCGAGCCAGCCCGCGCTTTTTTTGGTCTTGCGGATGCCCCGATCGGTCAGCGGCCGATCCGGGTCCTCTTCTTCGCTTTTTGCCTCACCGTGCTGTACGAGAAACAGTTTCATTGATTCTCCCGTCTTGCTCCTTGCCGGCAATGGAAGGACAGCGCCGCCGGGCCGGTTCCGCCGCTTCCCCGCGCAGTCGGCGCGCACTGCGGCGCGCCGACATGAGGGAGGGGCGATTATCCTTCCCCTCTTGTTCATCATCGAGTTATTATTTACTATATCAGATACGGTAGCATAACCCTACAATGTTTGAAGCGTAAGCGGATAATTTGCCCGGAACCCAACTGGCACCATCCACAATCCCAAAAAAGGGGGGACAGGCTCATGCACAGGCAGACGGTCCATGGCCGCCGCAACCGGCGGATCATGGAGATTGGCACGCGGTACTGGCAGGCAACCCGGGGCGCCCTTCCCGGGCTCTTTGATCAGCGGAAATGGCATGGCCGTCTGCTTGACCGGGTGTTGCAGGACGAGGCGTTCAAAATCGACGCCTTCCGCTTCATCGACGTCCTGCCCGTTCTCCACTCAAGCCAGGCCGTTGCCTCCCACGTTCGTGAATACCTCCTTGGCCGGGAGCGCGATCTGCCGGTCGCCGTCCGCTCCGCCCTGACCCTGGCCGCCGCCCGGGGCATCACTTCCCCCCTGGCGGCCCGAATGATCCGCGCCAGGGTAACGGCAATGGCCCGGCGTTTCATCTGTGAGGCGGACGGGGACAAACCCTTACGGGTTTTTGAGAAACTGGCCCGGGAAAATCTGACCTTCACCGCCGATATCCTCGGGGAGGCGACGGTCAGTGAGGCCGAGGCGGAACGGCGTCTGCACAAACACCTTGCACTCGTTGACAAACTTTCCGCCGCCGCCGAGAAGTGGCCGGAAAACCCGGTTCTGCACCGGTCTCCGGCCGGTCCCCTGCCGCTGGCCAACATCTCGGTGAAAATTACCGCCTTCGATCCCTACCCCGATGCCGTGGACCATGCCGGCACGGTCGCCCGCCTCAGGGAGCGGCTGCTCCCTCTGCTGCGCCGGGCGAAAGAGAAGAATGTTTTCATCCATTTTGACCTGGAACAATGGGGAGTCCATGCCATCACCTTTGCCCTGTTCGAGGAAATCGCCCTGGACCCCGACCTGCGTGACTGGCCCCATATCGGCATGACCGTCCAGTCCTACCTGAAATCCGGCGAGCAGGATTGCGACCGCCTCCTTGCTCTGAGCCGGAAAAGGGGAGTCCCCTTTACCGTCCGGCTGGTCAAGGGGGCATACTGGGACCAGGAAGTGGCGCACGCCCGGAGCAGGGGCCTGGTCTGCCCGGTCTACACGGCCAAGGGGCTCACCGATGCCAATTTTGAAAATATGACGGTCAAGCTGCTCGACAATCACGACCTGGTAGCCGCCGCTTTTGCCGGCCACAACCTTCGCTCCCTGGTCCATGCCATGGTGGTGGCCGAGGAAAAGGGGCTGGAGAGGGGCGGTTTCGAACTGCAGATGCTGCACGGCATGGCCGAGCCGCTGCGGCGGGTGCTGGCCGAGGACGGATACCGGGTGCGGATTTATGTTCCGGTGGGAGACCTCCTGCCGGGCATGGCGTACCTGGTCCGGCGTCTGCTGGAGACGACTTCGGAAACGGGGTTTCTGCGCCGCGCCTATCACGGCGGGGCACCCCTCGACACCATGCTTGAACCGCCGCTGCTCGAGCCGGAGCCTCCGGAACCGGGTGGTCTGGTCCGGGGCGATCTTGATTCGCCCTTCACCAACACCCCCATTCTTGATTTCTGCGAGCCGCGGGTGCGGGACGATTTCGCCGCCGCCGCCGCCGCCGTCGGCTCCCGCCTGCCCCTGCAGGTCCCCCTGGTGGTGAACGGCCAATCGGTCATGGGCGAAGACCTCCATCCCCATGCCTCACCCAATCATCCGGATGAGATTGTCTCCCTCGTCAGCCGGGCCTCGACGGCTCAGGCGGAGGAAGCCCTGGAGGTCGCGGCCCGGGCCTTTCCCGCCTGGCAGCGTACCCCGGTGCGCCGGCGGGCCGAACTCCTGGAAAAACTGGCGGCCCGCCTGGAGGAGGACCGCTGCCGGCTGGCGGCCCTGCAGACCCATGAAGCGGGCAAGCCCTGGCGGGAAGCCGACGCCGATGTGGCCGAAGGAATCGATTTCTGCCGGTATTACGCCCGGCGCTCCCTCGTCGAGCTTGGACCGGCCCCGCTGGAGAACATGGCGGGCGAGAGAAATGTGCTGCTCTACGAGGGCCGCGGTCCGACGGTGATCATCGCCCCCTGGAACTTCCCCCTGGCCATTCTCTGCGGCATGACCGCCGCGGCGCTGGTTGCCGGCAACACCGTGCTCATGAAGCCCTCCTCCGCCGCCGGCGCCACCGCCCATGCCCTGTACGAACATCTGGTGGAGGTGGGTTTTTCTCCGGAGGTGGTCCAGTTTCTCCCGGGGGCGGGGGAGGGAATCGGCAGTTTCCTCACCGCGCATCCGGCGGTCAGTCAGATTGCCTTTACCGGCTCAAGGGAAGTGGGACTGGCCATCATCGAGCAGGCGGGGCGGACCCGGCCCGGCCAGGCGGAGATAAAAAGGGTGGTGTGCGAAATGGGGGGCAAGAACGCGATCATCGTCGATGAAGACGCCGATCCGGACGAGGCCGTCAAGGGGGTCGTGCAGTCGGCCTTCGGCTATGCCGGGCAGAAATGTTCGGCCTGCTCCCGGCTCATCCTGGTCGGGTCGATATACGAGCCGTTCATCAACCGCCTGCGCGAAGCCTGTACAAGCCTTCCCGTCGCGCCAGCCGTCGAGCCGGGCTGCAAGCTGGGGCCGGTCATCGACCGGACGGCTTTCGATCGTCTGCACCGGCTCATCGCCGAACCGCCGGGCGGAGCGGAGCTGCTGTTCAGGGGGGAGGCGCCGGAAACGGGGCTGTTCGTTCCTCCCGTCATTTTCGCGGTGACCGGGGCGGACAACCCGTTGATGCAGGAGGAACTGTTCGGCCCGGTCCTGACGGTGATCCGGGCGGCGGATTTCAATGCAGCCCTCAATATCGCCAACAGCACCGAGTTTGCCCTGACCGGCGCGGTCTTTTCGAGAAGTCCGGGCAACCTGGCCATGGCCGAAGAGCGGTTCAGGGCCGGCAACCTGTACCTCAACCGGGGCTGCACCGGCGCCATGGTCGGCCGCCAGCCGTTCGGCGGATTCGGCATGAGCGGCCTGGGCACCAAGGCCGGCGGACCCGGCTACCTGCGCAATTTCGCCAATCCGCGGTGCATTGCCGAAAACACCGTCCGCAGCGGTTTCATCCCCGACCTGCAGGTATGACAATGGGACGCGGTCATCTGTTTTTCGCGGCGGCGGTTCTGCTGGCCGTGATTCTGCGTTCCCCATGTCCCGAGGCCTCCGGGGAAGACGGCCCTTCGCTCTATGTCGGCTCCGAGGCCTGCGAACCGTGCCATGAAGAGGAATACGAGAGCTTCAGGCAATACGCCAAGAAAAGCAATTCCTACCGCAGCATTGAACGGCTGGAAAAAGGTTTGAGCCCGGAAGACCTCCGGAAATGCTACAGTTGTCACACAACCGGCTACGGCAGGCCCGGCGGCTTTATCAGTGTCGAGGCAACACCCGGACTGAAAAACGC
The DNA here is from genome assembly GCA_022837185.1 of Desulfobacteraceae bacterium. Taxonomy (GTDB): domain Bacteria; phylum Desulfobacterota; class Desulfobulbia; order Desulfobulbales; family Desulfobulbaceae; genus UBA10518. Next base: position 2,347 of record JALHJD010000161.1, on the reverse strand, counting down.
CGGCTGCGAGGTCTGCCATGGCCCGGGAGAGCGGCACGTGCAAACCGGCGGGGCCGGATTCATCAAGAAACGGCTGACCAGGGAAGACTGCGAGGTCTGCCATACCTCGGAGCGGGTCAGGGCCTTCCGGTACAAGCCCCTCATCCATGGCGGAGGGCACTGAGATGGATCGCCTGGCCGGTTTTATCCGCAAACATCTTGATCTGAAAATCCTGATCGTCCTCACCGCCGGCGTGTCCCTGGTCATGGGGGCGGTGATTGTCCTCAGCGTCAACAACCAGCGCGATCAGATGCTCGAGAGGATGACCGAATACGGCCACGAGCTGAAATCCCTCGCCTATGCGGGGATCAGGCATCCCATGTCGGTGGGGGACAGCGCCTCCGTCGAGAAACAGCTGCTCGATATCCGCGACCAGCTGCACGGAACGGAAATAGTGATCTGCGACTTCAACCAGAGGATAGTCTTCGCCACCCATGCCGACAGGATCAATGGCACGGTATCGCAGTTTCTCCACAGCAGAGCGGGGGTGGCCGCCCTCGATCAGCTTTTGCGGACGGGTGATCCTGCCCTTGCCCTTCCTTTCGAGGAAGAGGCTCAGGGGCGAAGATACCTCGTCACCATCCATAGCATCCTCAATGAACCGGAGTGTCACCACTGCCATGGTGAGAGCCGGAAGGTGCTGGGAGGTCTGCTGACCAGGCATTCCACGGACAGCACCTATGCCGCCATCGCTTCCCTGCGGAACAGGACCATCGGCATCAGCGCCGTCGGCATCGGGGCCCTTATCCTGCTCATCTATTTCATGCTGGCCAGGCTGGTTACCAGGCCGGTGACCGAACTGGCCGCCAAGGCCGAACAGCTTGCCGGAGGAGATCTGACGGCGTCGGTCCCGGTCCGGACCACCGACGCGGTCGGCATCCTCGCCGGCGCTTTCAATGCCATGGTGCTCAGCATCAGGGATCAGATCGAACTGGCCGACAGCCTCAAGGAGGCAATCGCCGATCCCCTGTTCATTGTCGATCGCGACATGGTCGTCACCTCCATGAACGAGGCATGCGCCCAGCTTACCGGCTACAGCAGGGAGGAGACTGAGGGAAAGCTCACCTGCAGGGAAATATTTCACAGCGACATCTGCGAAGCCGGCTGCCCGGTGCGGCGCTGTTTCGAGGACGGCCTGCACGTCAAGGGCATCACCACCACGATCCGCACCAGAAGCGGCGCGGCGGTGCCCATCATGACCAGCGCCAGCGCCCTGAAAGACGCGGCAGGCAGGATTGTCGGAGCAGTCGAGGTCTGCAAGGACATCACCACCGTTCTCGAAGCCGAGCGGCTGCAGTATGTCAGGAGGACGGCCGAACGGGAGGAGGAGCAGCGCCGCTACCTCGAACAAAGGGCCGCGGCCCTCCTGGATGTTCTGGCCCAGGCGTCCAAAGGCAATCTCAAGGCGCGGGTTGCATGCTCCGGTCGGCAGGAGCTGATGGACAACCTCGCCCACCATGTCAATCGCATGCTGGAGAGCCTGGAAAAGCTCTACGACAAGATCTCCTCGTTCAGCCGGGAACTGGAGCTCGAGGTGGCCAAACGCACCATGATGCTGCGGGAGCGGACTCTCCTGCTGGAAAAGGCCAATCGCGAACTGCGGGAGCTCGACCGGCTCAAGTCGTCCTTCCTTGCCAACATGTCCCATGAACTGCGGACGCCGATGAATTCCATCATCGGCTACACCGACCTGGTGCTGCTCGGCACCTATGGCGACCTCAACGCCCTGCAACAGGATCGGCTGCAAAAGGTTGTTCGCAACGGGCGGCGCCTGCTCGAGCTGATCAACGATGTGCTCGATCTGAGCCGCATCGAGGCCGGGCGACTGGCGCTGACGATCACCCGCGTGCCCACCGTGCCCCTGCTCGACGAACTGCTGGCCGCCCACGCCGCGCTAGCAGCGGCCAAAGGGCTGGCGTTGGTGCGTGGTTACGGGGCGCTGCCCGACCTGGCTGTAGACCGGGGGCGGGCCTACCAGGCGCTCGACCACCTGCTCAAGAACGCGATCACCTTCACCGAGCGGGGGGCAGTCATCGTGCGCGGCTATTTCGACAGCGCACGCGACCAGGTGGTGCTGTGCGTCGTGGATACCGGCCCTGGCATCGAGCCGGCGCAGCAGGAGCGCATCTACCGTGCCTTTCACCAGCCGGACGGCACGCTGGCCCATCACGAGGATGGCACCGGCCTGGGTCTGGCCATCGCTCACCGGCTGGTGGCGCTACACGGCGGTAATCTGTGGTTTGCCAGCACCCCTGGCAAAGGGACGGCCTTTCACGTCGCGCTGCCAGCAGCGCCCGGCACGCCCGC
>JALHJD010000160.1 GCA_022837185.1 Desulfobacteraceae bacterium | reverse complement strand
GCTGATCTCCCCCGGCGGCTGCAGAGGGACCGCATTCCCGCCGGGGCAAGCCCGTCCAGTGAACTATTTTTGGACAAAAATAATTAGGTGAAAATATACTTGATTCGTGCTACTTGTCAAGCCGGAGAACGCCTGATCGAGATTCTTCATGCGATTTGTCCGGAACGCATTGCCACTTTACGGCATGCCGGACCGCGTCGCCAATGAGATCCATGAACGTGAACGTACGGAAGAAAAAATGACCACAGCGGCGATTATTTTCGGTGAAGTTCTTTTTGACTGTTTCCCCGATGGCCGGGAAATTCCGGGCGGCGCCCCTTTCAATGTCGCCTGGAACCTGCAGGCCCTCGGGATGGCTTCCCTGTTTATCAGCAGGATCGGGACGGATCCGCAGGGAGCGAAAATCGTCGAATCCATGAACAGCTGGTCAATGACCACCCGATATCTTCAGGTCGACCGGTCCAGGCCGACGGGAAGGGTCATGGTTTCCCTGCCGAACGGTGAGCCCCACTTCGAAATCCTGGCCGACCAGGCCTATGATCACATCTCCGCCGACCTGCCGGCCATATCCGGCACCGTCGCCTTTCTCTATCACGGCTCCCTGGCCCTGCGCGGCCCGGTCAACCGGGACACCCTGGCCCAGCTCAAAAAACAGTATCCCTGCCCCATCTTCATCGATGCCAACCTCCGCGATCCGTGGTGGAGCAGGGATCATGTTCTTTCCCTGCTGGGGGACGCGGCCTGGCTCAAGCTCAACGAACAGGAGCTGCATGCGCTTCTCGGCGACTCGACCGATATCGCCGGCAGCTGCCGGACGCTCCTGGACCGGTACCGCCTCAAAGGTATTTTCGTCACCCTAGGCGCCAGGGGGGCGATAGGTGTGACCGGCGACAGTGAACCCTGTTCCGTCGCTCCGGAGAATCCGGCCGATGTTGTCGATACCGTCGGCGCCGGAGACGCTTTCTCCTCCGTCCTGCTCCTCGGCCTTGCCGCGGGGTGGCCCATGACGGTCATCATGCAGCGGGCGCAGGATTTCGCCTCCGGCGTGGTTTCCCTGCGGGGGGCAACAACCATGGACCGGAACTTCTACAACGCTTATTCCAGAAAATGGGGCCTGTCATGACTCTTGCCAACGGCGTCAAATTTGTCGATCAATTCAACGAATTCCTGCTCAATAACCGGACGGCCGCCCATCACTTTCTGCATCAGTTGTGCTGCAAGGAACAGCCGTTCATGCTGCGGACGGAAATCCGGGATGCTTTTCTGAGGGTTGTCGAAGAGGACGACAGCGGCAAGCTGGCGGCGAGCCCCTTCAAAACCGTCGTCCAATGGTGCCAGGAAGCCGTCATCCAATCGCCGTGGCTGTACTTTGCCCTGAGAAAACGAGTCGCCCGCTGGATATACATCCGTATCCACCTGGAGACACTGTCACTGGAACTCATTTCTCCCCAGGATCTGCTCCACTTCAAGGAACAGGTCGTGACCGGCAGAAATTCTCAACCCTGGATGCTGGAAATCGATTTTGAACCTTTTTCCCGGGAATTCTTCAAGCTGCAGGAAGAACGCTCCATAGGCCGCGGAGTCGAATTTCTCAACCGGCGGTTGTCCAGCGGGCTCTTTCAGGAATTGAACCGCGGGGACAACCGGCTGCTCCGTTTTCTGCAGCTGCACCGCTACCGCGACCAGCAGCTCATGGTGAACGAGGTGATCGACGGCACCGACGAACTCCGCCGCGCCCTGCGGCAGGCGAGGCGGATGCTGCGCGACAGGGATGACGGCGAACAGTGGGAAGCCATCAGAATGGGCATGAAGGACCTGGGATTTGAGCCCGGATGGGGCCGGACCGTCGGCCAGGTCAAGGAAACCCTGGCGATCCTCCTCGACATCCTGGAGGCGCCATCTCCGGGAACCCTGGAAAACTTCCTGGGCCGGATACCCATGATTTTTTCGATCGCCATCCTCTCCCCCCATGGATTCTTCGGCCAGGGAAACGTTCTCGGCCGGCCGGACACGGGCGGGCAGGTCGTATACATCCTTGACCAGGTGAGGGCGCTTGAACATGAAATGCGGCACCGGCTCGGCGAACAGGGGCTGGACATTGAACCGCGGATCATTGTCCTGACCAGGCTGATACCCGAATCCGAGGGGACGACCTGCCATCTGCGGACGGAGTCCATTTCCGGCACCAAAAACAGCACCATTCTCCGCGTTCCCTTCCGCAACACCGAAGGGCAGGTGATGCCCCGGTGGATCTCCCGCTTTGAAATCTGGCCCTATCTCGAACTGTTCGCCCACGAGGCGGCCAAGGAACTCCTGGCCGAACTGGGCGGCAGGCCCGACCTCATCGTCGGGAACTACTCCGACGGCAACCTGGTAGCCTCGCTGATGTCCGCCCAGCTGGGCGTCACGCAATGCAACATCGCCCATGCCCTGGAAAAGGCAAAATACCTCTATTCGGACCTCTACTGGCAGCAGAACGACGCCCAGTACCATTTCTCCTGCCAGTTCACCGCCGATCTCATCTCCATGAACGCGGCCGACTTCATCATTGCCAGCACCTACCAGGAGATTGCCGGCACCGAGGACAATCCCGGTCAGTATGAAAGCTACATGACCTTCACCATGCCCGGCTTGTATCGGGTCATTCACGGCATCGACGTCTATGATCCGAAGTTCAATATCGTCTCGCCGGGCGCGGACCCGGAAATCTATTTTCCCGCCGGGGACCGGGACCGGCGGTTCACGCACCTGAGCGGGGAAATCGACTCCATGCTCTTCGGCGAACAGCGGCATGACCTCAGCCGCGGCGTAATCCGGGAGCCCGACAAGCCGCTTATCCTGACAATGGCCCGGCTGGACCGGATAAAAAACCTGACCGGACTCGTCCGCCTGTACGGCGGCAGCGATGAGCTGAGAAAACAGGCCAACCTCCTGGTCATCGGCGGCCATATCAATCCGGCGGCATCCAAAGACGCGGAGGAGGTGGAGCAGATCCACCTGATGCACCAGTTGTTCGACCAGTACAATCTCGACAGCCAGGTCCGCTGGCTGGGGATGCAGCTGGACAAGCAGACCGCGGGAGAACTGTACCGGCGGGTTGCCGATCTGCGCGGCGCTTTTGTGCAGCCGGCCCTCTTTGAGGCATTCGGTCTGACCGTCATCGAGGCCATGGGATCTGGCCTGCCCACTTTTGCCACCTGCTTCGGCGGCCCCATGGAAATAATCGAAAACGGGATTTCCGGCTTTCACATCGATCCCAATTATGAGGATGCCGCCGCCCGTACCCTGGCGCTCTTTTTTACCCGCTGCGCGGAGGAACCCGGCTATTGGGAACGGATCGCCAGGGGCGGAATCGACCGTGTGCAGGCAAAATACACCTGGAGACTGTATGCCGATAGGATGATGACCTTTGCCAGGATTTACGGATTCTGGCGCTACGTCTCCAACCTGGAGCGGATGGAGACCCGGAGGTATCTCCAGATGCTCTACAGCCTCCAGTTCCGACCCCTGGCCGAAAAACTCGGTCCCTGATCGAGGGTTTCGCCTGCGCGACCGAAGCGGCTGCCAAACAGGGCAAGATGCATTGGACGAGAAAATAACGGAAGAACAGACAGGTGTAATGCAAAAACAACAACGGCACCACCTCGCCCGGCATTGCTGCGAACCGAATTCGATCCCGATCCCGATGGATGCGAATTCATCAACACAGCCGCAGGAATTGTCCCATCGAAATCGAAATCGGTATCGAAATCGAAAAACCTTCCTCCCAATCAAGGAAAGTTGCGCAAACAAGTGTCCCCCGGCGCGGGGTCAAACACCGCCAACCTTAACCTGACGGGAATATGCAATAATGTGTGGAATATGTGGCGAGATCCGATTTGACGGTGCACCGGCGGACGTGCAAGCCGTCGAAAAAATGACCTGTGGAATGAAGGCCCGGGGCCCCGATGCCGGAGGGATTTTCGCCCAGGGGCGAATCGCCGCCGGCCACCGCCGCCTCAGGATCATCGACCTGTCCGAGCATTCCCAGCAGCCCATGATCGACAGCGAACTCGGCCTGGGCATTGTGTATAACGGGGCAATATACAACTACCCCCAACTGAAGGACGAACTGCTCCGGCTCGGCTACCGTTTTTTTTCCAGCGGCGATACCGAGGTCATTCTCAAGGCCTATCATGCCTGGGGAGCCGACTGCGTCCGGCATTTCAACGGCATGTTCGCTTTTGCAATCTGGGAGCGCGATTCCGGATCGGTTTTCCTGGCACGGGATCGGGTGGGCATCAAACCCCTGTACTATCATGCCGCGGGGGGGAAACTCCGATTCGCCTCAAGCCTCCCGGCCCTGTTCGCCTCCGGGGGCATCAGCAGTGAAATCGATCCCATCGCGCTGCACCATTACATGAATTTTCATTCCGTTGTCCCCGCCCCCCGTACCATCCTCAAGGACATCAAAAAACTCGAGCCCGGCACGACCCTGCGCATCCTGCCCGACGGCGGGATGGACAAGCGGACCTACTGGCACCTGAGCTTTCAGCGGGACCAGGCGGACAACGAACGGTCATTCGCCGATTGGCAGGAACTGGTCCTCGACCAGTTGCGGCTCTCCGTGCAAAGAAGGCTCATCGCCGATGTACCGGTCGGCGTCCTTCTGTCCGGAGGCCTGGATTCAAGCCTGATCGTCGGCCTGCTGGCCGAGGCCGGCCAGAAGAAACTGCACACCTACTCCGTCGGCTTTGAAAGCGTCAATGACGAACAGGGGGACGAATTCTTCTATTCCGATATCGTCGCCCGCCGCTTCGACACCGAGCACCATAAGATATTCGTCAGTTCGGCGGAGCTTCTGCCGTCGCTTGAAGGCGCCGTCAGGGCCATGTCCGAACCGATGGTCAGCCACGATGCGGTCGGCTTCTACCTGCTCTCACGCGAAGTGGCGAAAAAGAACAAGGTGGTCCAGAGCGGCCAGGGGGCGGACGAGGTCTTTGCCGGCTATCACTGGTACCCGCCGATGATGGACAGCGACCGTCCCGTTGATGACTACCTCGCGCTTTTCCGCGACCGCAGCCACGATGAATTTCTTGCCATCACCCGTCAGGCGTACAGGGGCGAGGATTACAGCCGTCAATTCGTGGCGGACCATTTTCGCCTGCCCGGCGCGGTCGAACCCATCGACAAGACCCTCCGGATCGATACCACCATCATGCTCGTCGATGATCCCGTCAAGAGGGTGGACAATATGACCATGGCCTGGGGCCTCGAGGCGCGGGTGCCGTTCCTGGACCATGAGCTCATCGAACTCAGCGCCAGGATTCCCGGCAGACACAAAACGGGGGGACAGGACGGCAAGTATGTCCTCAAGGAGGCGGCGCGGCGCATTATTCCGCATGAGGTCATTGACCGGCCGAAAGGATACTTTCCGGTTCCGGCCCTGAAGTACATCAGGGGCGAATTTCTGGAATTCGTCAAAAACATCGTCCACGATCCGTCCTTTGCAAAGCGGCGGATGTTCAGGAAAAAGTATGTCGATCAGCTCCTGGCCGAGCCCGAAGAGCACATCACTCCCCTCCGGGGTTCCAAGCTCTGGCAGATCGCCCTGCTTGAATACTGGCTGCAGACGAACAATTTATGATTTTCCGGGGAGAACGGAGCAGATCCATGGTCAAAGAGAAAAAAAGCAAGGACAAAAAATACCTCAGGACGCACCGGCTGGACCGCATGCACTCGCCTTCGGCCAGAAGCTGGAAAAACACGACCGAAAAGGAATCGGAAGTTTTTCCGGCCGACGTTGTCCTGGATTGCGGCTGGGGGAGGCTGATCATGGCCCACACCTTTGCCGATCCCAAGGAGCTCATCAGATGCCTGGAACAGGAAAAGGAGGACCAGCGGGACATTGCCCTGTACGTCAAGGATCCGCATGTCCTCCTGTCCCTCGCGCCGCAGTCCATCTTCCTCGATCCCTCGGATACGTACCGGTTATGGTTTCCCCAGTACGTTTCCAAATATAAACGGCATCACAACTTTTCCATCCGCAGGGTCCGCACCCGCGGCGATGCCCAGGAAATGAACACAATCTGGAAAATCTGCCACATGGTGCCGACGCCGGCGAGTTTCATCTGGAAGCATCGCCATGCAAAATCACTCACCTATCTGGTGGCAGAAGACAATGAAACAGGAGCCATTTTAGGCTGCGTCCTGGGGGTGGACCACAAGCATGCCTTCAACGACCCTGAAAACGGCTGCAGCTTCTGGTGCCTGGCGGTCAACCCCAAATCGCCGCACCCGGGCATCGGGCAGGCGCTGATCACGCACCTGGCCGACCACTTTCATGCCAGGGGCCGTTCCTTCATGGATCTGTCGGTCCTGCGCTCCAACCAGGAGGCCATCTGCCTGTACGAAAAGATGGGTTTTCAGCGTATTCCGGCCTTCTGCATCAAGCACAAGAATCCGATCAACGAACCCCTGTTTACCGGTTCCAGGCAGACCGGCAATCTCAACCCCTATGCCGCCATCATCGTCAACGAAGCGCTGCGCAGGGGCATCACCGTGGATGTGCTGGACGAGGCGGACGGCAACTGGCGCTCCCTGTGCGAGCGGATCGGAAAGTACAGCTTCGTCGGTGCCGCGAGGGAGCTGGAGTTCACGGACGAGGGCTGGGTGTCCGCGGCGGCGACGACATCGAGCGACGAGGACGACGACGACCTGTACGTCCACGAGATCCTGTTCCGGTGGGAAGGCTGGAGCCTGTGCGCCTCCAGGCCGGGTAAACCACTCCCCCAGGAGGGCGTGCCCGAGACCGGGCCGCAGGGGTACGGACTCGACACACAGTTCGCGCCCAGGCCCGGTTCATTGCCCAGGCTGCGTTACGGTCACAGCTACCGCCTGCGCGCGCGGGCTGTGGACCTGGCGGGGAACGGACTGCCGCCGAACGCGACCGACGGCCAGGTGGAC
>JALHJD010000502.1 GCA_022837185.1 Desulfobacteraceae bacterium | reverse complement strand
CGCGTTGCGGTGCAAGAAGGCCGGTGTGGATGTCATTGTTGCCTCCGGTCATGAAGGAGGATTTCACACCTCCTGGGAGCCGGTGCACTCCATGATTCTGCTTCCGGCCGTTGTCGAAGCGGTTTCGGACGAGCAGACGCTGGTCGTAGGCGCCGGCGGTTTCTGCGACGGCAAAACGCTGGCGGCGGCGTTTGCACTCGGCGCGGACGGCGTCCAGATGGGTACCCGTTTTCTGGCAACCCAGGAGAGCGACTTCCACCAGATCTGGAAAGAAAGTGTTGTCGCCGCCGGCGATCGCGGCACGCTTGTTGCCCGGGGATTTGTCGGTCCCGCCCGTTGGGTGAAAAATCCGCGCAGCGAGCAACACGCGAAAAATACACTGCAGAAGTCTCCGGGCGTTTTTCTCGGAAGTCCGGACGATTACTCAACCATCGATATGTCGCTGATCGATTATGAAATCGAATCCATCCAGGCGGTTTTTGCCGGAAATAAAGAGAAGGCCATGATGGCGGCCGGCGAAGCGGCCCAGCGGATCAACGACATGCCCAAAGTAAACGATCTGGTCCAGAAGATCGTTACGGATGCGGAAAACATTTTAAAGGGCTTCTGCAATCTGACCGATTCTTCGAAGTAAGATCAGGTGTGGAAATCCCGGGCCGGTTTTCAAACAACCGACGCAGATCACGTGGCTTAAAACGACGGCTCCGGGAACAAGCTTAGCAACTTCAGCGCAGATCAATTTCTCTTTGCATGCGGAAATGATCTGCGCTTTTGTTGCCTTAGCATCCGGCTGAATGCCCGGCGGATAGAGGCTGGCGGTCCAGAGGCCTCTTGAGAGAAGCTGTTCTTATCCTTCTTCTCTCTTCTGATCCCACGCATGGTCGTGGATGTTGGGCAGCTTGTCGCGGTCGACGGCGAGCAACTGCTCCTGCAGTTCGATTTGTTCGCGGGTGGTGTAAATGTAGGCGTCCTGATCGTGGCGCTGGGCTGCGAGCGTGCGCAGCGCCGCCTCGTCATACTTCAGAAAATTCTGGCCGGCCCGGACGGCGCTGTATTTGCGGCAGCCCAGCTTGATGAGGACA
>JALHJD010000159.1 GCA_022837185.1 Desulfobacteraceae bacterium | reverse complement strand
AACGAGGTGGTCTACGGCAAGCCGGCCAGCCATATGACCGCGCCGGAGACCTGCGAGGAGTGCCACACCACAAGGGCATGGACTCCGGCCCGGGTCGACCACAGCCTGATCAGCGACTCCTGCCTGACCTGCCATAACGGGCATATCGCCACCGGCAAACCGGGGGATCACATCCCGGTCCCCGATACCTGTGAAACATGCCACACTATCCGGCGGTGGATTCCGGCCGCGATGGATCACAGCCAGATCAACCTTTCCTGCGTTGTCTGTCACAACGGCAGCATAGCCCCGGGCAAACCCGGCAACCATATCTTCTCGTCGACCGACTGCCAGGCCTGCCATACGACCAGGGGCTGGACTCCGGCCCGGATGGACCATACCTTTGTCACCGGTTCCTGCTTCACCTGCCATAACGGCAGTACGGTGTTCGGCCGGCCGGCGAATCATATTCCGACCCCGAACACCTGCGAGGCCTGTCATACACCCAGGAGTTTCTCCCCGGCCCGGATGGATCACAGCATCGTCAGCAGCAACTGCTTTATCTGTCACAACGGCACCACGGTGTTCGGCAAACCGGCGAACCACATTCCGACCCCGAACACCTGCGAGGCGTGTCATAACACCAGGGCCTTCAGTCCGGCCCGGATGGATCACAGCATTGTCAGTGGCACCTGCATCACCTGCCACAACGGCAGCCTGGCCCCGGGCAAACCGGCCAACCACATCCCGGCGCCCAACACCTGCCAGGCCTGCCATTCAACCAGATCATTCTCCCCGGCCCGGATGGACCACAGCCTGGTCAGCGGCACCTGCATCACCTGCCACAACGGCAGGCTGGCCCCGGGCAAACCGGCCAACCACATCCCGGCGCCCAACACCTGCGAGGCCTGCCATTCGACCAGGGCATTTTCCCCGGCCCGGATGGACCACAGCCAGGTAACCAGCCCCTGTCTGACCTGCCACAACGGCAATATTGCCCGCGGCAAGCCGGCCAATCATATCCCGTCGCCCAATACCTGCGAAAACTGTCATACCACCCGCGGGTTTACGCCGGCGGTCATGGATCACTCCACCGTCACGCCCAACTGCCTGACCTGCCATAACAACAACCAGGCCCCGGGCAAGCCGGCCAACCACATCCTCAGCCTCAACACCTGCCAGAGCTGTCACACCAGCACGACAAGCTGGAGCATTGTCAGGTTTGATCATAATGCCGTTCTCGGAACGTGCTTCTTCTGTCACAACGGCGTCGACGCGCCCGGGCAGCCTGCCGATCACCCCCCCACCGGCACTGCCTGTGAAGACTGCCATAACACAAACAGTTTTGATTAACTCGGAGACAACAGGAAAAGCAGGCCATATGCGTGGAGTGAAAATGAAGTATAAAATTATCGGGCTGGTGATGCTGTTTCTGGGATTGTGCTGCACCCAGGTCCCGGCGGCATCCGTGCGTGATCGCGTCCTCAGTGACGTTACCATCAGCGGGACGGAGCAGGAGGTGGTCATCCATGTGTCCTTCAATTTTCCTGTTCGGTATCTCCGGCACTATCCGCTTGAGTTCGGGAAGGAATTGAATATACAACTCGATCCGATTGTGGCGGGCGGCGATGAGCTGGCCGGCTTGAAAAAGCGGGAATCGTTTTCCGCGCCGGACGATAATCCGGCGGGTCTGGTCCGGGTTGATTACGAAGGGAGCGATCTGATCAAACCGACGGTCAGGATCCAGCTGGACCGGAACAGAAACTATGATGTCAGGCAGGGGGAAGACTTCCGCAGTCTGATGGTGGTGCTGTCCCGGGAGGATGGGGGTGAGGCCGATGCGGTAGGGGAGATTGCTCCACGGGCCGCGGTGACGACAGACCAGTGGGAACCGGGGATGCTGTCGGCGCAGAGGCAGGAGGAACTGCAAAGCCAGGGCGAAGCGGCGATGGCCGCCAAGGAATACATGCGGGCCATCCTGATCTATACCGAGCTCCTTGATGCCCCTGACCCCGAGGTCAGGGAGTTCGCCCAGTTCGAGCTGGCCACGGCGCGGGAATACAAGGAGCACCTGGCGCACGCCCGGGCCGAGTATCGGAACTACATCGAAACCTATCCGGACGGGCGGTACGTGGACCAGGCGCGGGCCCGGCTGAAAGCCCTCATGGGCGACCGTCCCATCTGGCTGGGGACCACGGAAGACATTGCCGCGGAAGGGCCGCGGGAGTATGAGTACTTCGGCGGCATTTCGGTTTATTATGACCGGGACGAAAGCATGTACGAAGACGGCGAGGATGTTGAGAATCTTTCCTCTCTGACCACCGGGTTCGACGCGACCTGGCGCACGCGAAGCGATAAATTCGCGGCCGAGGCGGTTGCCATCGGCAGTTATGAATGGTCATTTCTGGATGACCGCGACGACCTGACCCGCGTCAACAGGCTCTATGTCGACTTGAAGGACGCCGGCGAGACCCTTTTCACCCGTCTGGGGAGGCAATCCTCAAGCAAGGGCGGGGTGCTGACACGGTTTGACGGCGCCCAGATCGGCTACCGGCTGATGGAGAAGGTCGGCGTCAACCTGGTGGCCGGCTTTCCCGTCAACCTGCCCTATGATGACCTGGAGACGGACAAGTACTTTTACGGCGCCAATCTTGACCTGGGCCGTTTTGCCGACCATTGGGATTTCAACACCTATATCATCAACCAGATGGCCGACGACGTCGAGGACCGGCGCGCAGTGGGCGGCGAGGCCAGATATGTCGGGCGGAGCGCAAGTCTGTATTCCCTCCTGGATTTTGACGTCCTCTATGATGAGGTCAGTGTTTTCCTGGTCACGGGCAATTACATGCTGCCCAACGACAAGACCCGTTTCACCGTGCTGGCCGATTTTCGCGGGGTCCCTCTTCTGAGCACCAGCAATGCGCTGATCGGTCAGGCCTCTCCCTCCCTGGAAGAACTGGAGGAATCAATCGGCGAGGATGAACTGCGCCGGCTCGCGGAAGACCGGACCCTGGACAGCAGCTTTGCCACCGTCGGCGTTTCGCAGATCCTGACGGACAACCTGCAGCTCGCCGGGGACGTTTCCTGGTCAAAAATTGACGGCGCGCCCGCCTCGGGAGGGGTGGAAGCCTTTGAATCCACCGGCGACGAATTTTATTACTTCCTGCAGCTCATCGGCAGCGGCCTGATCAAGAGCGGCGATATCTCATCCATCGGGGTCCGTTACGCCGATACCCAGTACCGGGATGTCTACTCGTTCACGGTCAACTCCCGCTACCCGTTCCATGCGGACCTGTCGCTGAGCCCGCGCATGCGGGTCGATTACCGTGAAAACAAGATTCTGACCGGAGACCAGTGGCGTTTTCTTCCCGGTCTGCGGGTCGAGTACAGGTTCGGCCGGAACTGGAGATTTGAGATTGACGGCGAGTACCGTTATGCGGACAAGGAGTTGGAAGGCATAGCCGACGGCAAGGACGGTTACGCGGTTTCCCTTGGATTTCGCTATGATTTCTAGGAGGGTTCCCTGCCTCGCATGACGCTTCTTCCTTGACAGGAGAACCCGCTTGGAGAAATCTGGAGTGGACTTCCCCCCGGACCGCCAAGCGAGGAAAAGCGTATGGAGCCATTCAATCTTCTCCTGGTCGACGATGAAGCGCAGTTTGTGGAAACAATAGCCCGCCGCCTGCGCAAAAGAGGATTTACCGTGGATTGCGCATCTTCCGGGAGTGAAGCCCTGGAGTTCCTGGCGGAAAACGAGGCCGTCGATGTCATTGTTCTCGACATCATGATGCCGGATATGGACGGCATTCAGACCCTGGAGAAAGTGAAAGAAAAATATCCCCTGGTGGAGGTCATTATGCTCACCGGCCACGCTACGGTTCCTTCCGCCATTGAATCGTTGAAGGACGGGGCTTTTGACTATCTGATCAAGCCGTGCGAGCTGCAGGTCCTCATTGCCAAAGCGGAGCAGGCCGCCGCCAGGAAAAGGGAGCGCGAGGCCAGGATTCTCGATGTGCGGATGACGCCGTACATAACCGACCGGGAGCGGAACAGACTGATTACCGAGATACTGGAAAGCTGAAACAGGCACCCCCAATCTCCATGCCGTCGGATATGAGGTATGATCAGGGTTTGAAAACATTCGTGGTTTCAGCAGGTTGGCCGGGATAAAACAAATTTTTTGCCCTGCATTGACTTTCATACCACGATGTGATAGTGTAAAAATGAGTTGAAAGAGCCGCAGCCCGACCGACCCAAGTCTGACTGATTCACAATCACCCCGGCTGCACTTCAGCTTGTTTCTCCTTGAGAAGGGCCCGGAACGCGTTAGTTGTTCCGGGCCCTGCCCTTTTTTGCGCGACGGTCTCCTTCATTTCCGGCCGGTGAATTTTTGCTGCGGGTATGGTATGGTTGACCCTTCTGATCCGGTCCCGGCACGCCCGGAACGGAGTCATGTGGAGCCCCGGCTTCGTGCCGGCTTGGATCGTATGGTGCGGCGAGGATGGCGGAAATGATTCTTGTGCGGCAGGCCGCAAGGACGGCGCGCTCGATTTCCCGGGCCGGATTGATCGGTCTGATGCTGCTCTGCGCCGGACTGGCACTGCTGGTCGTGATTGCCCTGGGGACCGGATTGACCTGGCTGACGGCAAACCTTGTGTCGTTGAAATGGCAATGGCTCGACATCACCATCAACTGGCTGGTCGGGATCATGCTGGGGGTCGGGGGCTGGTTCATGCTGCCGGTGTTTGTCGTCATCATTTCCGGCGCTTTCCAGGAAAGGACGATCCACCGGGTCGAGCGCGCTGAATATCCCGACAAGGTTCGTTCCGGCGAGCCCCGATTCTGGCCGGACGTGATGCACGACATCCGGTTCACCCTGAAGGCGGTGTTCCTCAACCTCCTGATTCTCCCTTTTTACTTTATCGGCATCGGTTTTCTGCTGTCCGTGCTGGTCAACAGCTACCTGCTCGGCCGGGAATTTTTCGAAAGCGCCGCCGGATATCACGTCGGCAAACCTCAAGCACGGCAAATCGGCCGCCGCCACAGAATGCTCCTTTTCTCCAGCGGCCTGGCTCTGACCGTGCTGGCCCTGCTGCCCGGAGTCAACCTTTTTGCGCCGATCATCGCCGTTGTCTGGATGGTGCACGTTTATCACGCTCTCCCGGAAAGTTGGCAGTCATCGGTCGGCAGTCGGCAGTTTGGGGCTTGAAGCCTTCGGCTTGTCGGCGTTGCAACACCCTTCTCCTGGGAGAGAAGGTGCCTCGGAGGGGCGGATGAGGGGGTGCTGGCGAAGCCTGGCTGTGCGGGGAGGAGGGCCTTCCCGCAGGCATAAAAAAACCGCATGGAGAGGCGGGGCTTCCAGGGAAGCCCCGCCGTCATCCATGCGGCAGGGATGGGAAGAGAGAGAAATCAGGTCGTCCTTATCTCCAGACCCATTCCGTCTTCAGGTCGAGTTTCTTTTCCTCTTCGAAAAAGATCACTTCATAGCCGTCGAACTCACCGAACGGCAGGTACCATAAGGTTACCTTGACGTTCAGTTCGTCATTGAGCAGCTCCCTTGTCTTGGCGCCTGCTAATTCCACGTCTTCAAAGGGGTAGGTGATTTCAAAGGTTTCGTGGACGGTTGCCAACGGCGGAATGCTTGTTTCGCGCAGCAGGCCGCTCTTTTCATACGGTCCACGTCCCATTTCCTTGCCTTGACCCATTCTGCCGGGGAAAGGCATGTAGATTTTCTGCTTGTTGTAGATTTCCTTGTCATCTGCAGTTGTCGCGGTCACATCCAGGACCAGCCGATTGGGAGTCGGTCAGCCGTCCGGGACGACATGTCCCGTCTTGTTGTAGAGTTCGACATTGATGACTCCGATGGGCAGGACACCTTCTTCCTTGTTTTTACGCCAGAACATCGAGCGTCCTTCCACCTTGATGTCGAATGCCATGGCGATCATTTCCTTGCTCTTGTAGGACTGCATGTCATGGCCGAGGCCGGACTTGTGCATATGGCATTCCTGGCAGGATTCACTGCCGCCGTGGGCGACGTAGGAGAAGAGATAACTGCCGTACAGGGTGGCGCACTGGGACGGGTGGTCAAATTCAAAATTCGGGCCGGTTCCGTGGCATTGGCCGCAGAAAATCGATTCGCCGAGCGCCGGTGCTTCGGCTATCTTGTCGAACGTCTCATCATCGTGGGCGCCTGCCGAGGTGCCGGAAGCGCCATAAATGGTATCGGGCTGCGGATAGCCGTCGGCCCACTTGTGGATAAGGGCCATCTTGTTATGGCACACGGTGCAGCCGATATTGAGGCTGGCGATGGTCTCTTCCAGGTCATCCGCCTCGTCGTAATCACCTTCCTTGTTGGCCTTCTGCCAGGCGCGGATGGTGGCTACGATTTCACGGGCGACGTCGTCGGTTGCGTCCTCAAGCTGGGGGAGATGGCATTTGGCGCAGATCATCAGGTGCTCGACCGTCAGGTCGTCATCCGACTTCACTCCCGAATAGGGAAAATTTTTGAGCCCCATTTCGATGGCGGTGATAATGGTCGGCGCCGTGCGGGGGGTTCCCAGGATCGAGTGGGAGTGCAGAGAGTTTGCCCACTCATCATAGACATCTTCGTGACATTCCATGCATTTGCTCGAATCGTACCGTTCGGCAAGCTCCTGGATGGTTGTCGCTTTGGGCGGCGGTTCCTGTTTCGGTCCCCCCGCGCCAAAGGCGTTGAACGACGCCATCGCGGTGAACAGAAAACAGGACAGCCCCGCAATGAATGTTCTTTTCATGGTGCCTCCTTGATCTGTAAGGTTGAAGAAAACCTCTTCTCCTGAAAACCCCTCGTTTTCATTCGAATCGGCGTGTTACCGAAACTGTATGGCCAAGGGCGGTTGAACGGCACCGAGACGGACCGTTGCCTGACGCCCGGAATCGTTCCGGAAAGGGGTAGAGCACCTGCAAGCATGGGGGAACTCCCTTGCGGAGCCTTGCATCAGCGAAT
>JALHJD010000501.1 GCA_022837185.1 Desulfobacteraceae bacterium | reverse complement strand
GTGTCCTCCCGCAGCATGTTGCGGGTGATCTGTGTCTGAGGCCGCACGCTGACGGTCAGACGCTTCCCCAAAACCTCATCCAGCGAGGAGACAGCGTTTTGCGCAATGCGCCGGACCCACCTTTTCTGCACCGTGACGTCCTGGTCGGAAAGAACGGTGTTGCGGGCGACAGGGCCGAGGCTGAAGACAAAATCCTGGAGCACTTCAATGCGCACCCGGATGGATTTTTCGCCTGCAAAACGTCCGGCCTCATAGAGGCGGACCTGCAGGGTCGTTTCGCCCAGAAGCGCCTCACCCGATCGGCTGTCGATGCTGTAAGACACTTTCCCCTTGACGCGATCGGGCGCCGGCGGCGAGGACAGCACTTCGACCCGGAGGTGATCGGCCGGATACAGTGAATTTTCTTCAACGTGCCGCCGGATTTCTCTTTGCAGATCGTCTCCGGCGGGCAGAGCCGCGGCCGGCCAGGCAAGGCCCGCCAGCCCTGCGCAGAGAATCAAAACCCCGATCATGAAAGTCATCTGTCTGCCGGGCATTTAAGACCTCTTGAGATTGTTGATGATGGAGAGCATGTTGTCCGCAGTTTGAATCGCTTTGGAATTAATTTCATAGGCGCGCTGGCCGACGATCATTTTCACCATTTCGTCGATGACATTGACGTTGGACATTTCCAGATAATTCTGTGAAATGGTGCCGATGCCGTTTTCTCCGGGATTGCCGGTGATCGGATCGCCCGACGCCACCGACTTGGCATAGAGGTTCCTTCCGACGCTGGTGAGCCCCGAGGGATTGACGAAAACAGCCAGCTCGAGCCTTCCGGTCGCCAGCGGATTGCCTTCCTGATCGGAGGCGGTCCATGTGCCGCCCGTATCCATTGTGAACGTCACCGTTCCCGTCGGAACCGTGATGTTGGGAATCAGCTTCAGCCCCTCGGAATTGACGACCGTCCCGTTGCGGTCCACTTTGAAGTTTCCGGCCCGCGTGTAAAAGGTGTTGCCGTTGTCGTCGATCTGAAAGAAGCCGTCCTTTTCGATCGCCCAGTCGAACGGATTGCCTGTCTGCTGGTAATCCCCCTGCGTGAAAAG
>JALHJD010000500.1 GCA_022837185.1 Desulfobacteraceae bacterium | reverse complement strand
GAGCACACCGTTTATTTTGCCGGGGCCGGGGAACGGCTGGAGATCACCCACCGGGCCCACAGCCGGGACAATTTCGCCAGGGGCGCGGCCCTGGCGGCGGAGTGGGTGGCCAACAGGCCGAACGGCATGTATACCATGTTCGATGTCCTCGGCCTGTCTAATTTCTGACTTTCTCCCGCCTGCCTGCACAAACCGATGGCGGACCAAACATTCCTGCCGCCGGCGGAGCAGCTGACCCTCGCCTATATCGGCCTGGGCTCCAATCTCGGCGACTCCCTGCAACTTCTTCGCCGGGCCTGGGAGGTCCTGGGCCGGCAGCCGGGAATCCGGCTGCACCGGTTGTCGAGCCCGTACCGAACCAGACCGGTGGCCATGGCGACCCGCAACTGGTTCGTCAATTGTGTCGGCTCCGTCCAGACGACCCTTTCCCCCGAAGAACTGCTTGCCGTTCTGCATCTGGTGGAAAGGCGGTTCGGGCGGAAACGGGACCCGGCCGGGGGGTACAGGGACAGGGAGCTCGATCTTGACCTGCTGCTGTACGGAGATTGTGTCCGGTGGGAGGGGCAGCCGGTTCTCCCCCATCCGGAGATGCATCGGCGCCTCTTTGTCCTGCTGCCGATGGTCGAGATTGCTCCGGCTGTCCGTCATCCCGTGCTGCATCGCTCCATGAGCGATCTGCTCCGCGCGGCCGCACAGGGTTCCGATGAACACACCGCCCGCCGGATTTCCTGGCCTGACACCGCCCCGTGAACGGGCGGCAGGACCGTTGGTTCGGATAACGGCGGCCTCCTCTGTTTGAATTTCAATTAGACATTTGTCGACAGGACGATATAATACAACGATGGAAGTCGTGGCACGCAGAAAAGAGACCGGGCGGAACAGACGATGTTGGTGATTCGTTTTGTCGCCCTTGCCATCCTGCTCTATATCGGCTGGCTCCTTTTGCGCAGCCGGACGGCCTGGCTCTTGGGCACCAGGGTATGGCAGACCGGATCTTCAACCAGCACATCCTGGACCTTGGAGCCGTCCCCGCCGCCGGCGGCTGCCCCGGCCGATGATTTTTTTCCTGCCGCCGGCGTTTTGGTTCC
>JALHJD010000499.1 GCA_022837185.1 Desulfobacteraceae bacterium | reverse complement strand
CCGCCCGTGGAAAAGATCTTCGCGGGCATGAAATCCAAGACCCGTTACAACATCCGTCTGGCGCGGAAAAAGGGCGTCTCGGTCTTTCGCGCGCCCTTCGACAAGCTGCCGCTTTTTTATGATCTGTATCTTCAGACGGCAAAACGGAACGGCTTTGCGACCTGCGCCTACAGCTCCTTTGCCGCGCTGTTTTCCGCCGGCGCACCCGGCCGCGGATCATCTGAAACCATTTTTCTTCTGGCCGCCAGAGGCTCGGATATCCTCGCCGGCGGAATCTTCGTTATTGCGGGACGCCAGGCCTTGTATCTGTACGGCGCCTCCGCCGGCGAGCGGCGGGATCTGATGGGACCCTACGCCCTGCACTGGGACGCCATCAGGCTGGCGCGAAATAAAGGGTGCCTCACCTACGATATGGGCGCCGTTTCGCCCGGTCCGGATTCGAGCCATCCGTTTTACGGCCTGTACCGGTTTAAAACCGGCTTCGGCGGGGAAATCGTCCATCGCAGCGGTTCCTGGGATTTTCCCTATCATCAGGAAAGCTACGCGTCTTTTCGCACTCTCGAATCGATCAACCAGCTCGCGGCCGCGGCAGAGCCCGCATCATGAAAACGGGATTGTTCCCGGGAAAGGCAGGCATCATGAGTCGCTTATCCGTTCTGCAATCCGTCCACGAATCGGGCCGGCACGGCAATGCTCCGGCCGGTACCGTCCGACTGGACAACCGGCCGCGTCCGCCGGCAAAAACCTTGCCGGCCGCGGAAAAGAAAATGAACCGCGGCGCGGATATCAGACAGACACACGGCCGGCGCTAATCCAGACCGGCCGCCGGGCATTCATTTTTCCGGGCACAAAATCCTCGAAAGGAGACGGCCGAACATGTACAAGAAAATCCTGGTTCCTCTGGACGGATCGGAACTTGCGGAATACGCATTGCCGCATATCAAGAAACTGGTGAAGAGTGGATTCTCCGGCGAGGTCACCCTGCTCAAGGTGTTCTGGGTGGATTATCCGGAATTTCGGAACCTGCACGGCCACCCCGGATACGTCGAACTGCGCAAAAGAGCCGAAAACGAAGCCCGGCAGTACCT
>JALHJD010000498.1 GCA_022837185.1 Desulfobacteraceae bacterium | reverse complement strand
GGATGACCCGCTCTTCCATCAGCGAGGCGAAGTCGAAAACAAAGTGCGGAACGTCCAGCCGGCCGCAGACGTGTCTGGCATCTTCAATCGCGTCGCCGCCGCAGCAGCTGGCGCGGCTTTCCTCCTGACGAATGCCCAGGCACATCGTCACACCGGTAACGGCATAGCCCGCTTCCTTCAGAAGCAGCGCGGCGACGGACGAATCCACACCGCCGCTCATCGCCACCAGAACTTTTTTCCCCGCCGTCATCTTTCCGTCCGTCTTTCCGCTTTCGTTTTTTCCGCCCCGGCCGCCGGCCTTCGGATTTTAATACTATTACTTTGGTAGGAATTAAACCAGCGACCCGCGTTTGTCAAGCGCTTTTCTTAAGCAGGCCCGGCGATTTTTCCAATCTTGCAATTTCAGGCCAACCTTGCTATTCAACGGCAGCAGAGTTCCAAAGGTGGCGTTGAAAAAGATCCGGCGTTCATTAAGCGGCAGCGACCCTTCCGGCGCGGTCCGGACCGAAGGCTTGAAATACGGAAACCCATCATGCAGAACCACATCGTTTTGTTCATTTTGATTCTCGCAGCGACGGCGATCGTGAGCTTTGCCTACGCGATCTGGCGCGGCCGCAACGACGAACAGATTCTGCGCAGCATCATTCAGAGTTCTCCGATTCCCATGTTCGTCATCTCCACGGACCACAGGATTCTGCACTGGAACCGGGCGCTGGAAGGCCTCTCCGGCATCAAGGCGGAAGACGTCATTGGAACGGACCAGCAGTGGCGGGCCTTTTACAAATCGCCGCGCTCCTGCCTGGCCGATCTGATACTCAGCAACAAGGTCATCAACTCCTCGATCCTCTACGCCGGCCAGGTCACCAAATCCAAGGTGCTCAAAGACGCCTACGAAGTGACGGAATTCTTCCCGGATCTGGGTGAAAAGGGCAAGTGGTTCCGGATCACGTCGGCGGCCATCCGGGATTCCGGCGGCAAGATCTTCGGTTCGATGGAAACGCTGGAAGACATCACGGACCAGAAAACGGCGGAGGAGGAGCTCCTCAAGCGGACCAAGCTCGAGTCGCTCGGCACCTTCGCCGACGGCGT
>JALHJD010000158.1 GCA_022837185.1 Desulfobacteraceae bacterium | reverse complement strand
CACTTCCATAATGCGTACCCGTATCTTGCCGCCGCCCGGCTTCGGCCACTCAATTTCGTCCCCCTGGGAAAGACCGAGCAGGGCGCTGCCCACCGGCGCCAGTATGGATATTTTTCCTCCGCCGGCATCAACGTCCTGGGGATAGACCAGCGTCAGGCAGAACTCTTCGTTCGACGGTTGGATTTGAAACCGTATGGTCGAGTTCATTGTCACCACGGTCGGCGGGACATCTTCCGGAGGCAGGATTTTCGCCCGATCCAGTTCTTCCTCCAACTCCTCCCTGCCCGGGAAGCCGCCATTGGGCAATGCATCCAAAAGCTCCTCCAGCCTTTCCGCATCAATCGAAGAGATGATAATTTCAGGTTTTGTGTCCATTCTGAGCTCCCTGGATCAAGGTTCCGTCAAATGCCAACTTTCATTATAAACTGAACCGAGGGGAATTTCATGCTTAATCCCATTTTTTCGGGCCGCATCCGGCCACGCCGACGATTGGGGCGCAACCTATCGTCAAAAACGCCGCTTCAGGAGGCAGGCCGGCAAGGATAACACCCGCTCTTCCTTTCAATTGCTCAGCACATGGGCATACACCCGCTCAATTCTTCGGCCGAATTCATCTATCCCGAACCGGCCCGCCCTCGATGTCGCCTGACCTGACAGCTTTTGCCGCAACGTGTCATCTTCGAGCAAAAGCTGGACCTTCTCCGCCCATGCCGCGGTATGCTGCCCCGTTTTAAATCCGGTTATGCCGTCCGCGACAAAATCATCGATTCCGCTTGCCCTTATGGCCACTACGGGCATTCCGCTTGCCATCGCTTCGAGTATAACCATCCCCTGGGTTTCCGATGTTGAGGCAAAGACAAAGACATTTCCCAAACTGTAGTAGACCGGCATGCGTTCGGGCGGTACCGCGCCCGAAAATATCACCAAATCCCGCAAACCGAACTTTTCGGCAAGCTGGCAAAGATGTTCCCGCTCAGGTCCTTCGCCGATCAGTATAAATTTGAACTTTTTCGAACATTTTTTTGCCAATCCGGAAACGGCTTCAAGCATGAAATCTATGTTTTTCTCTACACTCAGCCGGGAAACGGTGAGCAAGACCAATTCATCGCTGCCAATGCCAAGCTCCTCCCGCAGTCTCGACTTCTCCTTTTCAGTGCATGATCCGAACCTGTCTGTCTCGATGCCGGTGGGAACAACGAACACAGGAATTTTCACCCCGATCATGCGTAGATAGCTCTCAGAAGCCTCGGTCGGGACCACAATGGCATTACACCTGTTGCCGAGCCGCCGCACAAGAGCATGCGAAAGAAAATTGCGAAACAGCGCTTTGGGCACCGGCACTGCGTACGAAAAATGTTCCAATCTGGTGTGGTATGTATAGACAACTGGAACCTTCAAGCGCCGTGCTATCCATAGACCCAGCGTCCCCATCCAGAACGGATGATGAATATGAATCACGTCCGGGGAGAATTCGCGTGCCTTCCTGATTGCGGAGACCGAGAATATGTTCGGGACGACAATACCCTTGTCTGCCGCTCGTTGAAAAAAACAGGAAAGTCTGAAAACGTCATTCCCATCCCGCGGATGATCATCCCGTTCATATCGGGGCGCGAAAATCACAACCTTGTGCCCCATCTTCCTGAGAACCGAGGACAACCGGTATATTGAAACAGGTACGCCGCCTATGAACGGCAGGTAATTGTTGGTGAACATGGCCACGTTGATCGGCCGGCCAAGATCCGGGTCGGACGGCTGGTTGAAATCAGGATAATAATCCCGTTCTTTCCACAAGAGTGAATGCAGCCAGTAAGCGCTGACGACAAGACAGCAGACGAAAAGCAGATAATTGAGATACCCGACGTAAAACAGCGAATGAATAAAGAACCAGACACTTTCAACGGTACGAAAAAGTTTGTACTGTCCGACATTCAGCCTGACAGGTTCAATCGTCACCTGGTCCCGGTTGACATGCACTTTCACGAAGTGATAGAAGCTTCGATTGGTGTTGAGTACCAGTCCACCAGCGCCTCCCGTCACGACAAAGGAGGTGTGGTTTGATTTCTGAACTGAATAAAGTGGCAGATTGGACGAAAAAACCGCCTTTACCCTGGCGTCTGCAAATATCGGCATGAGGAGTTTGCGAAACTCCTCGTCCGCCAGATACTCGTCATCGAAGTCGAAAATGCCCTTTTTGTCGACCGGCAGCAGAGGGTGCCCGACGAAAATGAAAATATTGTCATTCGGCCTGACTTCAAGTTCCTCCTCCAGCCAGCGCGCCTGCCATCGAAAAGACGTCTTTCCGGAGCTGTCGAGGAAAATAAATCTGCTGTTCCCGGCGGAAAACGCGAAAACATACGGCCCATAGTGATCATAATACCGGAAGCCGCCAAAAGCGCCGTACTCGTTATCGCCAAAGGTCAACAGATACGGTTTGGCGAAATGTCCCAATGTCCGGTGCAGTGCGCGGTATTTGTCTTCCCCGCCGCTGCTGACCGCATTGCCCGCAGAAACGACGAATTCAACCTCGCTCCTGTTCAGCTCGGGAATTATCTTTCGTTCAAAAATCCCCACGGAGTTGTTGATGTTGCCCACGACGGCAAAACTGAAAACATCCTGACCGTAAAGCGCCGACTCTATCCGCTCAACTTGATCGGCATGAACCGCGCCGTAGTCCTGCTCAAAAAAATGAAGATATATCTTATAGAAGACCACCAGAAAGAGAACGAGCACGTTCAGGTAGAACAGTGTCCGCCACCATGACAGCCTAGGCATTGTTCCGCCCCCGCCGGAAGAATTCATGCAGGGTCACGGGGACACCGATGAGCATGCCCAGGTATACTGTCAGAAACCGCCAAAGCAGCATAATCCCGACCAGCTCGGAAGCGTTTACCATCGAAGCAAAAAACAAGCCGAAAATCCCCTCGGCAAAACCCGCCCCGCCCGGGGACGGCGCAAAATACATAATGCATGTCGATACAGCCAGCAGGCCGGTAGTCTCAAGATAGTCCGCCTGGTATCCTGCGCCCCGGAGGAGCAGGTAGGGAAACGAGAATAACGATAAAAGGAAAACCGCCGTGAAAAGAACAGAAAGCATGACATCCCACCTATCTCCACGAGTGTAAATTCTCAGGCAATGCGAGAACCGCACTGCTTCTCTGAGAACGTTCCGTTTGAGACGGCGCATGCTTCCAATGCTGACAATGTGCATCCCCACCAGAACCTTTGCGGCGGCATCAAGCATCCCCAACAGCCATCGCAGGCGGTAAAGAATCATCAAAAAACAGGCGAGATACCCAATGGCAAAAAAGGCCAGAGTCCAGCCCGCACCAGCCATGGCTCCGCCATCCCGGAAATATGGCAGTCCCGCCACCAGGAACGGTACCGGAAAGAAAATGAGAACCATCGCAATGAAGGTCCGGATGGTTGTCGCCGCCATTGCTGTGCCTATAGGAACGCCGCGCCGGCGAAGATACCAGACTTGGGCGAAACCACCGCCAGTGGCCATGGGGGTGATGTTGGAAAAGAGGATGTTCATGAATGTCAGTTTTCCAAGTGTTCCCGCATCGAGGCGACGGCCCGCCGCCTTGAGAATGTAGTGCAGGCGCAAAGCGTCACTTGTAAAATACACAACCAGCAGGACGGCCGCTCCGGCAAGGACGGGCCAGGAAAACAGTTGCGGATTCAGGGAAAACGACTGTGCGCCGACTTTCTGATAGATGACATAAGGGACGCCGCAACTCAACGCGACAAACAGAAGAACGGAACCAATCCACCGGCTAAAGTAAGCTTTGTTCTGTAAACCTTTCGCGTCTGCAAGGCGTTGTTCACTCACCTGCCGGCCTCTCACGTTATAATCGTTGTTACCAGGCAGGCTGAGCAGCCCACGCAAACAGGCCGGAAGCACCTCGCCCTTGATGTGGTTGTTCGGCCGGAATTACCGAAACTGCCGCCGCATTGCCGACCGTCGAGTAAATTAGTGGTTTTGATGTATTTCGCCAAGAGAATAATGAGAGTATTCCCTGTCGTCCGGTGCGTCCCCTCCCTGTTTGACTTGTTCCGTTTCCGGGTCATATAGTTGTATTAATGGGGAACATCCGAGGTTCAGGTTGTGTACTGACAGGATAGATGCTATCCATGGGGAGTGGAAATTTGCGCGACGTTCTATCCCCGGCGATCCGCCAACCGGGCCTGATGTAAATGACTGAGATTGATTACGGTTCAACATGCCGGACGGTTCCATGAAAAAAAGTAGAACAACGGCTGATCTTCTTGACAGGTTTTCTCCGCCGGAGGGAATACCGCTGCTGTTGCTCGCGATTTTCATCGGGGCCGGGACCGGACTGGCCGCGGTTCTTTTCATCTGGATGATTGAAACGATCCATGGCCAATCCTACGCGGCCTTTGCCCGTATCCTCCCCAATACCGGAATGCTTGCCTACCTCCTGGTGCCCCTGATCGGCGCCCTTCTGGGGGGAGCCCTGATTGCGTGGTTTGCCGCCGAAACCAAGGGGCACGGCGTACCGGAGGTCATGCAGGCCATGGTGCTGAAGGGAGGGCGCATCCGGTCCAGGGTGGTGGTCGCCAAAGTAATCACCTCGGCGCTGTGCATCGGTACAGGCGGGTCAGCCGGCCGGGAAGGTCCCATTGTCCAAGTTGGTGCCGCGCTGGGTTCGTCCATGGGACAGGTACTGCGCCTGTCGGACGAAAGAATTAAAAACCTGGTAGCCTGCGGGGCTGCCGGCGCCATTGCCGCGACCTTTAATGCCCCCATTGCCGGGGTGGCGTTTGCCATCGAAGTCCTGATGAGTGAACTGCAGGTGCGGATGTTCGGCAACGTGGTGATCGCCTCGGTGTCGGCCTCCATTGTCAGCCAGATGTATCTTGGGGATAATCCGGCATTCAGCGTCCCCAGCTACGCAATGCAGTCTCCCCTGGCGATCGTTTTTTTTCTGCTGCTCGGGCTGGCTGCCGCACTTGCGGCGATTATGTTTATCCGGATGCTCGGCTGGTTCGAGGTGAAATTCGACAACTGGCGGTTTCCGCTTTTCCTCAAACCAGCCGTTGGGGCACTGCTCCTCGGACTGCTGGGGATGGGCTACCTCTATTTGTCCGGGAATTTCGAATCCGCTGCCGCTCCAAATTCGTCCGGACGGGAACTGGCCGCCCGGATGCCGTATTTTTACGGGACGGGTTTTCATTTCATGGAAGATGCCCTGCAGGATAAGGTCGGCCTTCTGGTGCTGGCCCTGTTGATTGTCATCAAGCCGCTGGCCACCTCGTTTACCCTGGGATCAGGCAATTCCGGCGGGGTTTTCGCACCTTCCCTCTTTATCGGCGCCATGCTCGGCGGAACCATGGGCCATATTTTTGCCGCGATACATCCCGGCATCTCCGGTCCTCCCGGCGCCTACGCCCTGGTCGGAATGGCCGCGGTCTTTGCTGCGGCTGCCCGGGCTCCGCTGACCGCCCTGCTGATTGTTTTCGAGATGAGCAATGATTATGCGATGATTCTTCCCTTGATGGTGGCGACGGTGACTGCCTCTACCTTTGCCCAGTGGCTGTATCCCGAATCCATCTATACCCACAAACTGACCCGTCGGGGGATCCGTTTTGTTCAGGGCAGGGATATGGATGTCATGCAGGCTGTGGCCGTCAGCGAAGTGATGAACAGGACTCCTGAGGTTGTCTACCGGCAGATGCCGCTGGCCGACCTGTACCGCAAGTTCCAGGAAACAAATTATCTCGGTTTCCCGGTTCTTGATGAGCAGGACCATTTGTT
This sequence comes from Desulfobacteraceae bacterium, assembly GCA_022837185.1. Lineage (GTDB taxonomy): Bacteria > Desulfobacterota > Desulfobulbia > Desulfobulbales > Desulfobulbaceae > UBA10518. The sequence goes on along the minus strand of JALHJD010000158.1, from coordinate 1,294 downwards.
TGGCATAGTCACCCTCCAGGACATGGAACGGATGCTTTCCGACAATACGGTTCAGCTTCGCGGCCTGACAGTGGAAGATGTGGCCGTCACGAAGCCGGTAACCATATTTCCCGACGAACCGATCTGGACCGCCATTCAGAAGATGGCGCCCCGGGGTCTGGCCAGGCTTCCCGTCGTCAACCGTGACGGCAGCGGCAGGCTGTTGGGACTCATCAGCAGAAGCGAGATCCTGCGGGCGTATGATGTGGCACTTGTCCGTAAACAACGTGGACAACTGCTGGGGGGTGATATCTCTCTGCGCAGCGAGAAAAAGAATGTCTTTATGGAGATCAGCCTGCAGGAGGGGGACAGTGGATCGGGGCTGCCTCTGCGTTCCCTGTCCCTGCCGGTGACCGTCAATGTGGTCTCCATAGAACGGGATGGCAGGATCATCATACCACGGGGCGATACCGTTTTTCTGCCGGGAGACGTGGTGACGGTATTCGGCCGGAAAGAGGCCATGGGGCAGGTGCGGGAAATTTTTACCGCCGCATCATCACCGGGGCAGGTGTAAGCAGCGTAACCGGATCATGTAAATGAAAGGAGGAACTTGTGAAAATATGGCCTGGCAAGCCCTATCCCCTGGGGGCAACTTATGACGGAGTGGGAACCAATTTCTCCATCTTTTCGGAGGCGGCCCACAGGGTTGAACTCTGTCTCTTCGATGAAAAGGGGGAGGAAACCCGCGTGGATCTTCCCGAGGTCAGCGGTTTCTGCTGGCACGGCTATCTGCCGACGGTGGAACCGGGACAGCGGTACGGGTTCCGCGTGCACGGCCCATGGGAGCTCCGGGAGGGTCACCGGTGCAATCCCGGCAAGCTCCTGCTCGATCCGTATGCCAAGGCAGTGGAAGGGGAGGTCAACTGGAACGAGGCGGTCTTTCCCTATCGTTTCAACGACCCTGAAGGATCCGTGAACGAGGAAAACAGTGCCCCCTATGTTCCCAAGTCGGTGGTGATCAACCCCTTTTTTGACTGGGGCAGCGACCAGCCCCTTGGCAAATCCCTCCACGAAACCGTGATCTACGAAGTGCATGTGAAGGGATTCACCGCGCGCCATCCCGGAATCCCGCCGGAAATCAGGGGAACCTACGCCGGACTTTCCCATCCTGCCGCCATCAGGTACCTCACCAGCCTGGGGATCACGGCCGTGGAGCTGCTTCCCGTGCACCAGTTTATCCACGATGCCCACCTGCTGGAACAGGGTCTCCGCAACTACTGGGGATATAATTCCATCGCCTATCTTGCGCCCCACA
>JALHJD010000497.1 GCA_022837185.1 Desulfobacteraceae bacterium | reverse complement strand
GCTTGCGCATCTCCATCTGGAGAAATTCTCCCCTGGAAAATATCCGAACCGCCTTGGGGTTATGCTCTTTTAAGGCCATTTCGGTGAACTTCTTTCCGAAAGAGCCGGTGCCCCCGGTTAAAAGAATGGTCTTTGCGGTAAGAGCCACTTTGAGCGAACCTCCTGTGCGATAAAGGTTACCTTTACATCACAAGTTTCTACAAAGAGCCTGCATATATGTTTCGGCCTTATTGGCCGAAGTTGAAAGCGATTTTTGCCATTTGTGCAGGTTTTGCCGCACACAGGTTTTCGCCTATTTTTTTAAAGGGATACATAAACACAAGGAACCCCCTTTCTTTGTCCCTCACTCTCACCTTCACATCCACCTTCACCTATCATCTTTTAGCATATAATAAAAAACTAAAGACAAGACGCTTATCGCCGCAAAAGGTCGCCGCGCAGGTGCGGTCTTCGGCGGTTGATATTTTAGAGAGGGGCGACGTTTGAGCAAACCACGAAAGTCCTTAGGGCAAAACCTCATATGGTGGTCGCTGTTGCTCTTGGCGCGCTTCTTCAGGTTCTTGCCTCACGGTGTCTCTTTGTCTTTGGGGTCTGCCGTAGCCACAGCGGTGTGGTCTTTGAGCGGGCGCAGGGTGAGGGAAGCGGAAGCGCGATGCGCCAGAGCCCTAAGGGTGGACCCGTCGGAGGCCCGAAGAATTGTGCGCCTTTCTTATGTAAACTTGGGGCGCAGCCTTGCGGAGGCGCTGCGCTTCCCCGTAATTAAAGGTAAAATAGGAGAAATCGTGGAAGCGCACGGCCTCGAGAATCTGGATCGCGCCCTCGCGCTCGGGAAAGGGGTCATACTCCTCACGGGGCACTTGGGCAACTGGGAGCTCGCCGCCGCCTATTTAGGCATAAAAGGTTATCCTATGAAGGTGGTAGGGGCCGAGCAGCGCGACGATCGCCTCACCGATATGCTCGTTGAGCTGAGAAAAGGCGTCGGCGTAATGACTATAGGTAAAGGCTTCGACTTGAGAGGCGCGATAGGATGCCTGAGGCGCGGTGAGATCTTGGGCGTATTGCTTGACCAGGATGCCAAGGAAAAGGGAATTGTGGCG
>JALHJD010000157.1:5669-12773 GCA_022837185.1 Desulfobacteraceae bacterium | reverse complement strand
ATACCATGCAATTCGAATGCCAAAAATGTTGGGGTGAGTTGACGAACCCCAGCAATTTCCCGCAACTTTGTGTTGGGGTTCGCTCGCTCACCCCAACCTACGGCAACTCCAAAAACCAGAAGCCGACAAAACCATCAGCGACAGCGGCAAACTCTTTCTGGCTTCTGACCTCTGGCTTCTGTTTTCTGGTATGCTGCCTACTTTCCACCCCCCGCCGCCGCCACCATCACGTAATTGCGGGCAGGCGGTTCGCTTCGCCAGGGCAATCGGTGCACAATAAAATCTTCCGGTTCTTCCCATCGGCGGGGAGGGGCCGTGAGCAGCTGCACGGTGACCTTTGCCATCTCCCGCAGCAGGTTGTGGGCGGTATAGACCCTGCCGAAGTCATAGAAAAAAACCCTGTCCAGGCCCGTCGAGAATGTCCGGGTGCCAAACACGACCCGCCGGCTGGTTTTCTCGATGACCTGCATGGAAAAATCCACCTTGGGATTGAATGAGGTATTCTGGTAATCAAAGACCTTGCCGGCGAACACCAGGTCGACGCCGAGCAACTGGTCGCTGGTGATGAGATCGGTTTCCGCCAGTGAGGGGCCGAAGGGCATGATGGCCCGTATTTCCAGCAGCCCTTCCCGGACCACGCCCGGTTCCAGGATATTGAAGTCCGTGGAGTTAAACAGTTCCCGGACATAATGGAGCTGGGCGATGATGCCGGCCTGTTTGCGCACCGCCAGGTCGAGCATCGGCAGCACGGCCACGGCGTACTCCTTTTCCGGATCGATGAGCGGCGAGCGAAAATAATCATAGGGCAGGTATTTTCTGTTCAGACGGGAAGGAGTCGCCGTCCCGCCACCCCCTGTTTTCCATAATTCCGCAAAGGAAAGATGCCCTCCCTCCCTGGAGGGTTTCGTTTGAACAACAGCCACCATGGAGCCAATCAGCCCGTCGACGGCCTTGTCAAGCAGCACCCCCGGATCTCTGATGAGTTTCAGGTCCAGCAGGCCCCGGGATTCATCTCCTGACAGCCCGATGCTGTCTATCCAGATGATTTCCGGGTTAGGGCCGCTGGCAACGAGCCGCGCTATCAGCGAGATCTGCGGCGGATCCGTCTCCCGGTACGCCTCCAGGGAGGTGATCAGAACCGCGTCGACTCCCAACTCCCGTTGCATGGCCTCTCCCAGAACACCATTCAATCCGCCGATGTAGCGCATCCGGTTTTTTTTCCTGAACTGCTCGAAGGCGGCACCGTCCAGCAGGCGAAAACCGCTGCGCGCCAGCCTGATTCGGATCGATTGTTCGATTGCATCCAGGGGCGCGTCGGTGGCGCTGACGTTCTCGACCGGCAGGACGGCGATGAGGATGTCCCCGGGCAAGGGGGCCGCTTCCTCCCGGCCGCCGGCTTCCGTCTCCTTTTCCGTTTCGCCCGGGCTGGGGATAAAAACCGTTATTTCGGTTCTGTACCGGGCGCAGCCGCAGATACCGGCCAGCAGGAGCAGAGCGATCAGCAGGGCAGCTTTATTGAAAAAGCTTGTCCAGCAGGTCATTCACACTCTCCATGGTCACATCGTTCATTGGTTCGCCTCCACCGCCCAGCATCCGGTCCACCAGCGTTATCCCCCCCTTGGTGGAGGAGGCGCTCCAGATGATGGAGCCGGTTTCGGTTTCGATCATCTGCAGGCTGAGGGAGATGATATTGGCCGTGCTCGCCCCGGAGCGCACAAGCTGGTATTCCCGCACGGCCCCGGTGACGACCACGTCAACGCCGAGAATGCCGGCCAGAGCCTTTATTTCGTCGGTGGAAGGGGCGGCGGGATTCACCACACCAACCCTGCTGATGGCGCGCTGCACCTCCCCGGGCGGCAGGACATAGACCGCTTCGGTTGCCAGCAGCATGCCCATGAACACATCGCGCACCCGCTCCGGTGCCTCCTGGCTGTTGGTGAAATTCTGGAAAGGCATGACCGCCACCGTCTGGATGGACGCGAAGTCCACCAACTCATTGAAAAATGTGGTCTTCTGCTCCTCCTTGGCGGCGCATCCCGCCAGAAAGACAAGATGTACGCACATGATCGCCGTTGCCAACAACTGAATTTTCCTGTTCATACTCAAGCCCCTTCCCTTTTTATCCGGCTCAGTAAAAAAATCTCAACTTCATGATATAACTGTCAAAATCTGCTGACTCCACAGGAGACTCAATCGTTCCCCTGTCATACCGCACCTCAAGATATATCCCCCGGCCGACCCTCCAGGTCAGACCTGGGGAAATGGTTTTCAACTCCTGGCTCGCCTCATCGATGGACTCGTTATAGCCGATGCTGAGACTGAGGTCACCATCGGGGAAAGGAGACCAGTTGATGTTGAACTCCCGCAGGTAAGCGGAGTAATCCGTTGTTCCTTCCTGGTCCCTGAAACTGTACCGCACAAAGGTGTTCAGGGTCCTGGTGATGGCGAACAGCGCCTGAGCCGTTCCATACTGGTTGCGGTTGTCAACCCTGCCCTCCTGTTCGGTCCAGATAATCGAATAGTCGACATTGATATTGATCCAGCGGTTGGGCTCCAGGTTTGTCTCCAGGTACATTGATTTGACCGTCTGGTCCGCGCCGTCCGCCAGGGTGTTGAGGGAATAGTTGAGGTCGACGTTCATGCTCCAGCCTGCATACAGGTCGGCATTGGTTCGCAGCAGGATGGACTTTGAATCAGTATTGATCCCCGCCCGGTCGCTGTCCCACCCGGTGAAGATAAGCGACTGGCTGAGCGTTTCCAGGTAATCGCCCCGCAGGGCTATGCTGTACGACTGGTCCGTATCCTCCTGCTCCCCCCGTTGGGAAATCGTCCTGGTGCGCTTGGTATGGTAATAGCGGCCGTTGGTTGAAAATATCGGGCTCAGAACGTGCCGGAAGAACATGCTGTTGGTCCATGTATCCCGTTCCGACCCACCCGGCTCCGACTCCTGGGTCCGGTACGACGCTTCGTACCCCAGGGTTGTCCTTTCACTCTTCAGCCAGCGCAGCCCGAAGGAATAATTCTGGTCAAGATTTTCCGGCTCGCGGCTGCCCAGGGTGGTGAACGCCCTGATACTGCGGTAGCGGATCTCGCCGGGTGCCGTGAGGGTCAGGGGAGTGGTGGTGACCTTGATCCGCCGGGCGCTGACGGCCCCGGCGGTCCGTATTTCAAAACGGTTGTCAACGCTGTTGTAGGTCGCGGAAGAGATCGACACCTCGGTCCAGTTCAACTCGAACTGGTCATCGCTGACATAAAAATGCCAGATAAAGGAATCGGCGATCCCCGCCACCTGGCTGGGTGAGGCCAGGTCCGGAAAATTTTCCCCGCCCTCGAGCAACTGGATGTACACTGCCTCCACATCGGTGGCGACCCCGAAGCTGAGGCCGGCACTGACCGGACTGATTCCTCCCCCTCTGCCGATATTGACATTGGTCAAGGGGTTGCCGCCATCCACCTCGATCAGCTCGAACGGTTCATTGCTGGTGGGGGGCGTATCATTGAGAATATAAAAGGCACTGCCCTGTTCAGCGGCCGGCGTGTCAACCGTCTGGTTCTCTTCGGCCGCGCCGGTGAATTCCACGCTGCTCTGGAGAATCCGCGCGGCGGCGTTGACATCGAAGCGATTATTCATGATGACCAATCCGCGGTTGTAATCGACTCCGGCGTTATGGTTCTGGGTGATGCTGCCGGAATCCCTGATATTATCGTACTCATCGCGGCCGCTGAACGAGTACTGGAAGCGGAAATCACGGTAGTAGTACCGTGACAGGACGTTCACCACATCCCTGGTCGAGTCGATGGTCAGCGGGTCATCCTCCACCTCGGTGCGAAGATAGTTGATGTTGAGCAGGGGCAGGTCCACCGGCCGCCAGTTGAATACACCCTGATATTCGTCGACCATGAGGTTTTCCGTTCCGACCACACTCCGGGTTGTCTTCACGTCCCTGGTCCGGTAGGCCAGGTTCGCCCGGTAAATGGGGTCCTTGAAGTCGACTGAGACGTAGGGCCGGATCGTCCTTTCCGTCGTATCGGACTCCAACACCCCGGCAATATCGGAAAACTGCGTTTCGCTGGTCAAATCGTCATACTCATAATTGCCGCCCAGGTTCACCAGCACATTCGGATACAGGTACCTGCTCAGATCAAGCCGGTAGAGCTGGGAAAAACGGGAAAAGTCGGAATCCGTGACGATCCCGGTCGCCTTTTCGGTGGATTGTTCGCTGTTGGCAAAATATTCCAGGTCGGCTATCAGCGACACCCCTTCGGCGTGCAGCAGCACGGGCAGGATGAGAGCCGCGGTTGCCGCGGCCAGCGAAATGGCCCTTCTGCGAACAGATCGCCCTGCCATGATGCTACGGCCGCCCACCCCGGAACAGGCTGACCCGCCGGCGGTTCACCCAGGCGGTTTCCCGCATTAGCATTGCATCCATCCCGTATTGCTGCTTCTTCACAGTTCGCCCATGACAACCATGGCGTGCCCGCCATCTCCGGTGTGCATCTCCGCCACCTTCCTTTTGCTGACCAGGTTCAGCTTGCTGACCCGGTTGTCGGCGGCGGATAAAACCAGGAGCACGTTCTCCTCGCCTTCAATGGTCAGGAAGTCCGCCCCGTGTTTGACCTGGAAGCTGTCGATATACATCCCGCTTGCCGGCTCGACCACCACGACCTCGCCTGAATCCTTGCCGACGTAGACCCGGTTGTTCTTCGGATCGGTTTTCGCGGAAACGCTTCTGCCGCCGATGAAAATCCTTTCCACCACTTCCAGGGACCCGGTGTCGACAACCAGGAGCACCGTGGAATATTCGGCAATGATGTACAGATGATCGCCGTCCCTGCTTAATGCCCCACGCAGGGGAAATTCCTCGAGCGGGGCGGCAGCCAGCAGACGGCCCCCGGCGATGTCAATGAATGAAACGGTGCCCGACATGCCATGCAGGACAAAGGCGGACCGGCCGTCCCGCCCCGTCACTATCCATACCGGGTCGGGGTCCAGGTTCAGCCGTTCATCTTCCGCCATGGACCGGGTGGAGATGATGCTGACCGTGCCGGAACCATAGTTGGCTGACAGGAGGGTTCCCCCGTCGGGGGTCAGGGCCAGCTCGGTGGGTTCGTCGCCGAAGTGCAGCCTGATCCTGCCGATGATCTCCAGGGTGGCGATATTGATGACCTCGATAACGTCGTCGCCGGCGGCGGCGACATACACCCTGCCGTTCCGCTGATCAAGCGCCATGCCCCGCGGGCCGATCCCGGTATGAATGACCCGGATGACTTCCATGGATTTCTTGTTGAACACCGTAACGATATTTTCAGCCGCATTGCTGACGAATCCCAGGTAATTTCTTGGCGGCATGGAGGCCTGCCCCATGGCGAAACGCGGGGTAAACCGGTATCCGTCGGTGACCAGGAACTCATGGGAAAGATCAATGAACAGGGCCAGGGATGCGCCGCGGAGGATGGTGAAGCCGTATTCAAGAGTAATGGCTTCGTCCGGCGGCAGGAGGTCAACATCGCCGTTTTCCGCTCCAATCTCGGCCTTGCCGATGGTCAGGGAAACTCCCCGGTACCTGCCGGGGGGCAGGGCTGAGGCGGCCAGCCGCAACTGGATCCCCATGGCATCTTTGCCGCTGACGGTTATCTCCTCAGCGAGGACGGGGAGCAGGGGGGCGCCCTCCTCGGGGATGACGGAAATATCGCTGACGGTAAAGCGTAAAGGGAGCATTTCCTGGGGCAGCGGCTGGAGATACAGATACAGTTCTCCCCGGTCGCCCAGCGGCTCTTTGTACACGGTTCGGGCCTGGGGCACGGCACAGCCGGCCCCGAGGAGCATGCAGGCCAGGAGAAAGAGAAACCGCCTGCCGGTATGGACGATCTTCACCTGCACCATTATTTCCGCCGTTTGAAAGGATACTGCAGAATCGGATCCACCCGCTGGAGCTGCTGCATGCCGGGGTCGGGGAGGGGATTGGGAGAGGGCTCCAGGATCGGCTCCTCTCCGGTTTCCTCCATGCCCAGGGTCAAGCCATGGCACTTCTCGCAGAACTGGCCCTGGTCCTGGCCGAACTCGGCCGGGACATTCCTGCCGTAATAGCTGTGCTGCACATCATTGCCCGCCAGCCCGCCGTCCCCCGGAGCGGGATGGGAATCCGCCAGCAGGGGGGCATCAAAATCCCATCGGCCTATGGCCCTGAAGGCCGAGGAATGGGCGCGATGACAGGTGAGGCACATGATTCTCGAATTCGTGTTCGGGCCCCTTCTGCTGGTTGGGTTCAGTTGCTGTGGATCGCCTGTGCCCCTCTCAAAAGGGACGAACTGCAGGTAGGCGGTGGCAATGTCTCCCGTGCCGGTGCCGGTGGTGCTTGCTGTCAGATCGCCGGTACTGATGTAGGTATTGTACATGGACACCATTTCACTGCCGAGCATTTCACTGCTGCCGCTGGGGTGGGTAAAATCCCCGCCGCCCGCGTGGTTGTCCCGGAGAATGGATTCGTGGCAGTTCCCGCACCATTCGCTCATGCCGGTGCCGTAATCCACGTGGGAGCCGTCCGACTCGCCAAACCTGTTGGCGGTGTTCTGTCTGGCTACCGGCGAGTCATAGGAAAAGAGAAACTGCCGGGCCGCCCGGCCCCCTCCGCTGTACCCTGCGTCGCCCAGCAGCCTGTAGCTGCCGCTGCCGGTTGACGTCGCCGGAGTTTCGCCATAGGAGCCGGAGACGGACACCGGCGGTCTGCCCAGCCGCGTCCCCCCGCGCGATCTGCCATGCGGATCGTGGCAGCTCGTGCAGCCGAGGTCTCCAGACTGGTAGCTGCCCCCGGGCGACTGGGAGAGGCGAAGTTCTTCGCTTAAGTTAAAATCAACGGCGATCACATTGTGACCGTGACTGTCCCCCAGACTCGCGCCTCCATTCCAGGTGAAGGTCTTGGTGAGCCAGTAGAAGTCACCGCCCGGGGTCATGGCGGAGCCGTCGGGACTGTAGACGGAAATGCTTTCCCCGCCGCCTGGTCCGGCATGACAGTTCAGGCAGACCGAACTCGGATCGCTGGACACAAGCAGGTTGCCGCTTCGTTCCCCTGTGTCCGGGTCCCTGTCCTTGGCTCGGTGCATTGA
>JALHJD010000157.1:0-5608 GCA_022837185.1 Desulfobacteraceae bacterium | reverse complement strand
AGGCCCCCACTCCGCCGTCATGAAATGAAAGCGCGGGGGAAGATGCCAGCACCGCCGCAGCAACAAAAAATGCCGCCGCCGGGACACGCCCGGTTCGAGGGATCAGGAGGACAAAATCCATCCCGCTTTTCTCATGTCGGCCGCGGAGAGCAATCCTCTCTCCCCACGGCAAAAGATTGGTTGAAACATGCCATTTGAGGTAAAAAGCTGAATTTATAATTTATGGCTCCCAGAATAAAGGAGCCGGGATGTGATGGCAATAATAATCCTCTGTGAAGAGCGCCAATGCTGCCTGCAAAAATGTCTCAGCCCATTTTGCCCACCCGCACTTGCAAATTCCATGCATAAAAAAAATCAGGCTCTGCATTGGGGGAATGCGACGCGCATTGACGCAATCCATACCGATACGCACAAAGATGCCGCTTCCCTGCATGGGCATAACGGGTAAATTTTACCCGACATGCCGAAAGGCCGGGTAAAATTTACCCAGCCGCCCTGACAGGGAAAAATAATCAAATGGAGATACCAGCAAAAAAGGCCGGCTGAACGGAGTTCAGCCGGCCTCAGGCTTCCAGGTCCTGCCGCACAAATCAGTCCTGAACATGGCACTTGTTGCACAACGACCTTTGAAATTCACCGTACCTGGTGGCGACATCGATTTCAAGACCATCGCCATAGTACGGCACCGCCGTAGCCGGGACATTGGCCGCCGCCGGATTGAGCACTGCCGAGTTGGCAAGGAACTCGGTTTCGAAATCCCAGCGGCCCATGTTGTTGAAGGCCGAGGCGTGGGCGCGGTGGCAGGAGAGGCACATGACCTGGGAATTGGCATCGGCGCCGACCATGCTGGTCACTCCGGCGTTGACCAGGGTGGACTGGTCCGTCGTCCCGGTCTCAATGGGGACCAGCGGGTCCCATGCCGTGGCCTGGGTGCCGGTAAAGTCGCCGGTCTTGACGTAGCTGTTGTAGTTGGCGTCGTAGCCGTCCTTGCTCAGCACCACGGAAACCGGATGGTGACCGAGAAAAGCGTCAGGATCGTTATTGTAATAGTCGACATGGCAGTTGGCGCACCACTCGGACATGCCTGACCCGTAGCGCACGAAATCGCCTCCCGGACCATCGGCCAGGGCTATGGGAGCGTTGTTGGTGAAGGCATAGCCGTCGTTGATATTATGCCCGGCCTCATACATGGAATCGCCGAGGAGGCGGTAGTTGCCCCTGATGGTGCCCGCCGGCGCCGGCGCGGCATAGGAACCGGATGCGCCGATGGGCAACTGGCCGCCGGCGGTGCCGTCAAGGACCTGCCCGTGGGCGTCATGGCAGCTCGTGCAGCCGAGCAGGTTTGCGTCGTAGGTGCCCCCAGGCGCCGCGGCAAGAATACCATCCTGGTTGAGACCGTAGTCAATTGCCACGATGTTATGGCCGGCATTGTCCCCGGCATAGAAGTTGGTCGTGTTGAGGACCGTGAGTGAATACTCGTTGATCAGCCAGCCGAAGTCGCCGCCGGCATTGACATTGGCGCCGTCCGGGCTGTTGATGTGAAAGGAGCCGGCGCCGCTATGGCAGTTCAGACAGGTGGAGCTGGCATCCGTCCCTTTCAGCAGAGCCTCGCCCGGACTGCCGGTGATCGGATTTTCCGGCGAGTTATGCATGGAGTGACAGCCGTCGCAATGGCCTACGCCGCCGCCGTGGAACGCCGGGGCGGAACCGGCCGCCAGGGTGAATATGCATGTTGCCGCAATGAAAAAACCATGTTTCCTTTTCATTCCATCCCCTCCCTGGTTTTACTCATCTCCTGGAGTTGTTTCCTCTTCCCCGCTTCCTCCATCCGGGGTCTGGGCCTGTACATCCTCGACGATTCGGAAGACGCTGACCCCCCGGTTGGCGGCCTGGGCCACATAAATAAATCCGTTGACATCATCGACGACCACATCATCCGGGACAACCAAACTGCCGGGCCGGAAACCCCGCAGGCCGAACTCGGTGAGGAAATTAAATTCGCTGTCAAAAATCAGCACCACCGACCGCAGCCGGTCCGAGACATAGATATTCCCTTCACTGTCGGCTGTCACTCCGGCGATGACGCCGAACTTGCCCCTCGCGCCCCCCGCCTTGCCGAAAAACGTGATCTCGCCGTCCTTCGGCAGCTTGAAGACGGAAAACAGGACCGGAACGGTAAAGAAAATGTTCTCCTCGCTGTCCACATAAAAGCCGAACAGGTCCACGAATTTGAACCGCTCGGGGTCATCCAGCTCTTCCTCGCCCGGCTTGCCCTTGAATTCTTCTTTCAGGGCCAGCATTTCCGCCTTGAGATGGTACCCTCGCTCAAAACGGCCCTCGGCATCAACCACCGCGACATCCATGGAGGTGCCGTCCGCCAGGTACAGCCGGCCGTCCATATACTGCATTAAATTTGGAGTGAAGGACTCGAACTCCTCGGGAAAATCCTGCAGGGCGATTGCCTCCAGCGGCTCTCCCTTGTAATCGAGCCGCAATATTTTATATTCTTCACCCCGCGGGTACACGACCCAGATATCTCCATCCTCCCCCAGGTCGATATCCGTGGCCCCGGACAGCTCCACATCATTGCCGAAGGAGAAAATCTCCATCCCGTATTGGTTGAATATCCGGATGTTTCTCTCCCTCTGGTCCAGGGTGAAAACCTCGGCATGCTCCGGATCCACCGTAATCCTGCACCACAGGGAGGGGATGATGCCTTCAAAGTTGGCCATGCGGTGCATGAAAACCGCGCGCATGGAGTTGGCCGTGCCGGCGCCCGCTGCCAGCAGGAAAACCGATGCCAGGATGGTGTAAGCCCAAAAAGATTTTTTCATCATATTTTCATTATATGCCAAAAATGTACCAAAATAAAAAAATTGATTTCAACGGGCCGGAAAACCCCCGGCTTCCTACGCCGGAACGATCCGGTAGCCGGCCATCCTGATGTGTCCCTGCTTGCAGTTGGGGCAGCGGCCGGGGCGGTCCCAGCGCTTGCGGCTGTCAAAGGTATAGCCGCAGTTGAGGCAGGTATAGGGATGGGCCGTCAGCTTCATACCCTGCCGGGCGACGGTCCGTTCGATGTGCTGCAGGTGTCCGTAGACCTCTTTTTCCATGATGCCCAGGGCCTGGGAAAGCTCCCGGGCGGTCAACTCTTCCTCGGCAAGCAGGTCTATCATCCGTTGGCGCACTGTGAGCATATCGGCCACCTTTTTCCGATGGAGCAGGACAGAGTTCGATCAGACCGGACGAGAGCAGCCTGTTTGAGCTTTTTAGACTGTAGACTGTTAGCCTGTCAGGCTTTTCAAGCCGGCAGGCCGTAGGTTGGGGTGATCCTGAGAACCCCAACAATTCCAAGCGGTTGCGTTGGGGTTCGCTAGCTCACCCCAACCTACGATGCTTTCCCTCATCCGCCCTCCGGGCACCTTCTCCCCCAGGAGAAGGGTGTTTTTAACAACCCCTCTACCTCCGGGAGAGGGTGGCCAGCGGCCGGGTGAGGGGCACTTCAAGCTGCAAGCCGCCAGGCTTCAACCAAACTGCCGACTGCCGACTCACGGCAATAGCCGTATGACTAACAGCCTTCAACCTGAACCCCTTCTGTCCTCCGAAGTCAATCCCCCAAAACGTCCGCTCCCATGTCGGCGATGAGGATCCGGCGCAGGGCCAGCCTGATGTCGGCCCCGGCATAATCGAGGTCGTTGAAATCATCCGTCGGCGGAGCCACGGTGGCCAACGCCGGGCGCATGGTTTTCGCCATCGCATCGAGCTTGAGCCGGATAAAAGGAAGCACCTTGCCCGGAAAAGGTTCGGGGCTGGGGGAAAGGTTTGACCCGGCCACCAGGACGCCGTTGGTGACCTGCCGGCCGGCTTCGCCCTCACCCTGCTGGGAGACAAATACCCTCGCTTCATCAAAAACCTCCAGCAGTGTGCTCTCCAGCCGCACCACATCGGGAGAGGCTCCCTCCACCCAGGCAATGGTGTTGATGACCAGGATGCCGCCGGGATTGAGCACCCTGTTGATCCGTTCGATGGCTTCGACGGTCATCATGTACCAGGGGGTGTTTTCCGCGGCAAAAACATCGAGAAAGACAACGTCGAACCGGGCCGGGGTCCTGTTCAGGTAGGTCCGGGCATCCTCGTAATAGACCCGGACCGAATCGGGCAGGTCAAAGTAGGTCCGGGCCACTTCGCCGATGCGGGGCTCCAGCTCCACCACCGTGACGTCCAGGCCTCGGTCGATAAGCTGCGTGGCCAGGACGCCGGCGCCCAGGCCGAGGAGCAGGGCGCTTTGCGCCCGGGGATGGAACCGGTGGGCAAGAAAGTTCTGGTATTCGGTGAAGGGGTAGGCGGAAAGGCCCCGGGTCACTCCTCCCTGGACCGCCCCGTCGAGCAGCAGGCTCCTGGTCTGGATTGCCGGGATATCAAGAATCTGGATGAGGCCGACGCTGCTGTTGCGGGTATAGAGAATTTTGGCGGGGAAGCCGGAAACCCTGATATCCCGGGCCGGCCTGGGCATGATGGAGAAGGACAACCCCGCCAGGGACAGGATAACCAGCGCGGCGGCGGCCTTGACCAGGGGTCTGTCGTTTCTGGTTGCCACGCCCCAGAACGTACCGATGGCGATCAGGACCAGACCGGTCGCCGCCAGGACGATGCGCAGCGACATGTGCGGGATCAGGACCAGAGCGGTCAGCCATCCGCCGACCAGTCCGCCCATGGTATTGGTAAAGAAAATCGTCCCCGCGGCCCTGCCCGCGCCGGCATCCAGCCGGTCCTGCCGTTCGATCAGCAGCGGGCTGACGGCGCCCAGGGCAAGGAGCGGCAGACCGTAGAGGATGACCGCGCTCATGAAGCTGCCGCCGGAAATCCCCAGGACAGCGGAGGTCGATTCCAGCACCAGGGTTCGGATGAACGGCAGCAGCACCAGCCAGAAGCCGGCGACCAGAAACACCAGGGGCAGCCCCCAGTTTCCCTGCTTTCTGCTCACCTTGCCGCCCGCCCAGTAGCCGAGCGCCAGGAACAACAGGGTCGCCGTTATCTGCGCGGTCCAGACTTTCAGGGAGGACCCGTAGAAAGGAGCCAGGGCGCGGGCCCCGGCGATCTCAATGATCAGCACCGAGGTGCCCTCGAGAAAAGCCGTGCCGACATACAGCCGGTACAGCACGTTCGGATTGTGCATCGTCATATTTTTCCCTGCCCCCAGTTCCTCTTCTTTTCTGACGGTTATTTTTTCCTCATACCGCACTTTTGCGGCACAAATGCACGTCCTTGCGCGTATTCCACCAATGACAAATCATTACCGGATTCGCCAAATTAAAGGTAATAAAATAGAAACCAATCTTTGTAAATGGTATTTATTTCCAGGATAACCGCCAACTCCCTTTCGCCGCAAACCCTCATCCGCCCCTCCGGGGCACCTTCTCCCGCCGGGAGAAGGATATTGAAAAGTTGGCAGCGCCGCACCCCGCGCTGCGGGGACGAATGAGGAGAACAACATCCCTCCATGTATCAGTTACCTATTGATATTATTGTTCATTTTCTTTGCTTGCCCAAAGAAAACGAACCAAAAGAAAGGGCACCCGTGCCACTTGGTCCTGCGGACTGCCTTGCG